>DASYZR010000043.1 GCA_035945995.1 bacterium | reverse complement strand
CGGTGCGGCGTCCGCGGCGGCAGCCGCGGACGTCTCGGCCGGGTGCGACTCCCCGTTCAACGCGGGGGCCTGTCCCGCGCCTCGCGCGGGAGCGGCGGGATCGGGCCGCCCCCCCGGCGCGTCCGTCGGCGCCTTGTCGTCCGCGGCAGGACCGGGCGGGCCGGGGCGCGGCTCGCGGCCTTCGAAGGCCGCGAGCTCCCGCGTCGTCTCGTCGATGAGCGCTCTAATTCCGCGCCGGAGCGCGTCCCGCTTTTTGCTCAAGGGCCATCACCTCCTTAGCGAGGCTCATGTACTCGACGGCCCCGCGCGAGGAAGGCTGATGGACGAACACCGGCACACCGACCATGCTCGATTCCACGAGCTTGATGTTGAAATGAATCGCGCTGGCGAAGACCTTCTCACCGAAGTAATCGCGGATCCCCTGTAAAATTTCCTTGCTGATGCTGGTGCGCGCGTCGTACATCGTCGGGACTACGCCCGCGATCTCCACCTCGTGCCCCGCTTCCTCCCGAACCGCCTTGAGGGTGCGGAGCAGCTGGCGCATCCCGAGGAGGGCGTAATAGTGCGTCTGAATGGGGATGATGACCTCGTTGCAGGCCACGAGGGCGTTAAGGGTCAGGAGCCCGAGAGACGGCGGCGTGTCGATCAAGATGTAATCGTACCGCCCGCGCAGCGGCGCGATCTTCTTGCGCAGGGCGTTCTCCCGGCCGATCCGCGACGACAGCTCAAGTTCGGCGGCGGCGAGGTCGATGGACGACGGCGCCAAGTCGAGGTTCGGCACGTTCGACGGCGCGACGACACTCTCCAGGTCCGTGGACTGGCCGTCGCCGGCCGTGTCCTCGACCAGGATGTTGTACATCGTACGCGACAGCGAAGCAGGATCCGTGCCGAGGCTGACCGTGGCGTTGGCCTGCGGATCGAGGTCGATCAGGAGGACCCGACGCCCGCTGACGGCGAGACAGGCCGCCAAGTTCACCGCGGTGGTCGTCTTGCCGCATCCGCCCTTCTGATTGACGAGGGCGATGACGCGGGCCGTGGTTGTCGGGTCTGCCGCCAGCTGCCCGTCCTCCGCCCGCCTGTCGTTTCGCACGCCTGTTCGCCGCGGCCTATCGATCTCCTCCGCCCGCGGCCCGCGACGCGCCGCCGGCGGGCTCCGCGGCGAGCGTCTCCAGCAGCGCCAGCGCCTCGTCGCGGGTCCGGACGCGACCCTCGAGGCGGGCGTCTTCGACCGCCTCGAGGATGGCGCCGACCCGGGGACCGGCGGGCACGCCGCGCGCCAGCACGTCGCCGCCCGTCACGAGCCGGGCGGGTACCGGCGGCGCCTCCCGGATCCGGGCGGCTTCGGCACGGGCCCACTCGTACAGCGACAGGTCGCGGTGGCTCGCCTCGCAGTCGGCGCGATGCAGCTCCACCAGATCCAAAAACAGGTCGTCCGCGAACAGCCGGCGCCGTTTCGCCTCGCGCATCTGCGGCAGGTCCTTGAAGACCATGTGCCGTGCCACGAGCGCCTCCACCCGGTCGACGTCGCGCCGCGCAAAGCGCAGTCGCTCCATCACGGTCCGGGTGATCTCGGCGCCGAGCTCGTCGTGCCGGCTGAACCGGATCCGGTCCGGCGCGTACTCGAGGGTCGCGGGCTTGCCCGCGTCGTGCAGCAGCGCGGCCATGGCGAGCGCCGGTGATGGGTCGCGCAGCGCGGCCACGGTGAGCCGGGTGTGCTCGAAGACGTCCCCCTCCGGGTGGAAGTTCTGCGGTTGCGGCACGCCGATCTCGGCGGCGACCTCGGGCAGGACGACCCGGAGCAGCCCGGTGTCCCGCAGCAGCCCGAGCGCCCGGGCGGGGGCCGGGCCGGTGAGCATGCGCACGAGCTCGTCCCGAATGCGCTCGGCGCTCGTCCCGCGCACCCCGTCGGCATGCGCCCGAACGGCGTCGAACGTTTCGGGCGCGATGGTGAAGCCGAGCTCCGCCGCCAGCCGCACCGCGCGCAGCATCCGCAACCGGTCTTCCTCGAACCGCATCGCGGCGTCGCCGATGGCCCGCACGACCCGCGCGTCGAGGTCGGCCCGGCCGCCGACGAAGTCCAGCACGGTCCCGGTCGCCGGATCGAAGAACAACCCGTTGATCGTGAAGTCGCGCCGCAGGGCGTCTTCGCGGGGACCGGCGTAGTCGACCGAGGATGGGCGGCGCCCGTCGAGGTACGGGCCTTCGGTGCGGAACGTCGCGACTTCGTACTCGCCGTCGTCGGCGACGACCCGCACGACGCCGAACGCCGCGCCGATCTCCACCGTCCGCGGAAACAGCCGCGCGACCTGCTCGGGGCGGGCCGCGGTGGCGATGTCGTAATCGGCCGCCGCGCGGCCGAGCAGCCGGTCGCGGACGCACCCGCCGGCCAGGTACGTTTCGAACCCGGCGTCCCGCAGGCGCACGACGATGCCGGCGGCCGACGCGGCCGTGGCCATGCTGGTTACGGCACCCCGCCCGCGGCGGGCCGGCTCACGGTTGCTCGGAGCCGGATCGGCGGTCGCTCACCAGGGCGCGGAGCCGCGCGAGGGCCTCGCGGAGGATGCGCGACACGTGCATCTGCGAAATGCCGAGCCGCCGCGCGATCTCGGCCTGCGACAGGTCGTCGAAGAAGCGCATGCGGATGATCTGCTGCGCGCGCTCGGGCAGCCGGGCGAGCGCCCAGTCCAGGGTCGCGCGGTCTTCGAGACGCTCCAGCGCCTCGTCCTCGCCGCCGACCGACTCGAGGAGCGAGACGGTGTGCTCCTCGTCGCCGTCGCTGGTTTCGGCGTCGAGCGAGACGAGGCTGTAGGCCCGGCCGACCTCCAGCGCGGAGATGACGTCCTCGAAGTCGACCCGCGTGAACTGTGCGATCTCCGGAATGGTCGGCGACCGCCCGAGCCGCTGCGATAGCTCCTCGATGGCGCGCATCAGCGTGTAGTTGAGCTCGCGCAGCCGCCGCGGGACCCGGATCGCCCACAGTTTGTCGCGGAAATGCCGTTTGATCTCGCCGACGATGGTCGGTGTGGCGTAGGTCGTAAACTCGATCCCGCGGTTCGGATCGTAGCGGTCGATGGCCTTCAACAGACCGATCTGGGCGACCTGAATGATGTCCTCGAGCGGTTCGCCGCGGTCCGCGAACTTGCGGGCGAGATAGATGGCGAGGCTCTCGTGGGCCAGCGTGAGTTCTTCGCGGACGTCAGGGCTGCGGTCTTCCTGGAACTTCAGGAAGAGCGCCCTGACCTCGTCCTTGTCGAGCAGGCGACGGCCCCGCCGGCGTGTCGCCATGCGTTAAGACAGCCGATGTTTGAGCAGCCGCAGCTCGGTCAGGCCCGACTCGCGGTCGTGGCGGGCTTCCACTTCGTCGACGAGGCACTGCATGAGGAACATCCCGAGGCGGCTCTCGTCGATCGGCGCGTCGGACGTCGCCGGCGCGGCGCCGTCCTGCGCCCACGCGGGCGCCGCGACCCGCGCCGCCACGCGCACCTCGATAGCGTCCGGCGCCAGCACGAACGCGGTGGTCAACGGCTGTCGCGAGTCCGGACGGGCGATGATCAACGCGGTGCAGGCTTCCCCCACGGCGATCTTGAGATCCTCGATCTCGTCGTAGGTGAAGCCCTGGCGCGCGGCGACCGTGGCCGCCGTGAGTCGCGCCACGCTCACGAATTCGGGACGCACGGGAATCGCGATCTCGACGCGGTCATACCCGTCGCGGCTGGATCCCTCGGTTGTCACGTCAAGGCTCCGGCTCGCCAAAGCGTGTGGACTCCTCCATTCCGCCGCCCGCCGCGTCCCGCCCCGCCTCAAAGGAGCGGCGCAGGCGGTCGGCCCGCTCTTCCACCGCCGAACGGCCGCGGGCGATCGCGTCTTCCGCCGCGTCCCGCGCCCGGGCCACGAAGCCATCGGCGCGCGAGCGTGCGCGGTCGGCCATCTCGCCGGCGGCGCGGCGCGCCTGGTCGGCGACGTCGTCGGCCCTCGTGCGCGCCCGGGCGCGCAGGCGGTCGCCTTCCCGCCGGATCCGATCCCGCGTCTCCATCCCGGGTTGCGGCGCGAACAACAGCCCAAACGCCAGTCCGATCAAGCCGCCGATAAAGAGCCCCACGGCGAAGTCACGCCGTTCCGTCATGATGGATCCCTCCTTCTCATACCTCGGGCCATACCCACTGTATACCCTCGCGCAACGCAGTGAGTAACCCCGCGGCGTTGTCTGCAGGCGGCGCGCCGAGGCTGATCTCAGCGATCCCCGGCATCGGCGCTCCGCACCTCGCTTCGCACCTCGTCGATGACTCCGCCGCCCACGACGAGGTCGCCGTCGTAAAATGCGATCGCCTGGCCGGGCGCCGCCGCCCGCGCCGGCTCGCGGAAGCGCACGCGCACCCGGCCGGGGCCGGCCGGCGCGATCACCGCGGAGAGATCCGCGCCGCCGTGTCGGATGCGGGCCGTCACCGCGCGCGCCTCCTGCAGCTCGTCGATCGCGATCCAATTGGCGTCCGCGGCCACCAGTTCCTCGCAGCGCACCTCGTCCGCGTCGCCGACCCGCAGGGTGTTTCGCGCCGCGTCGATCGCGACGACGTACCGGGGGTGCTGCGCGGCCGCGCCAAGTCCGCGCCGTTGTCCCACGGTGTAGCGGGCCACGCCGCGGTGCTCCCCGACCTGCCGCCCGCGGCCGTCATAGATCGGCCCGGGCCGAACCGCCTGTGGCGCGTATCGCGCGACGACCTCGCCGTGATCGCCGCGGGGAACAAAGCAGATCTCCTGACTGTCGGCTTTGTCGGCCACCCGCAGGCCGTGCCGCCCGGCCATGGCGCGGATCTCGGGCTTCGTGTAGCCGCCGACGGGGAAGCGCACCTGGTCCAGCTGGCGCCGGGTGAGGCAGGCCAAGACGTACGACTGGTCCTTGCGCCGGTCGGCCGCGCGGAGCAGCCGGACGCCGCCGTCCGGACCGCGCTCGAGCCGGGCGTAGTGGCCGGTGGCGAGCTGCTCCATGCCGAGGGCGCGGACCTTCCCGAGCAGCAGCGCGAACTTGATGGCGCGGTTGCAGGCGATGCAGGGGTTGGGGGTGCGGCCGCGCGCGTACTCGCCCGCGAACTCACGGATCACCGCCCGCTCGAACGCCTCGCGCAGGTTGAGCACGTAGTGCGGGATGCCGAGCGTCCGCGCCACGCCGCGGGCGTCGTCGATCGCGCCGAGCCCGCAACACCCGGGGCCGTCGTCGGCCGGGGGCACCCATTCCGGCCACAGGTTCATGGTGAAGCCGACCACTTCGTGGCCCTCCCCCGCCAGCAGCGCCGCCGCCACCGCGCTGTCGACGCCCCCGCTCATGGCCACCGCGACGCGCGCCATCGTTGAGTTACTCCCCGCCGTACCGCTTGACGCCCGCCCACCACGACCGCAGGCGCCGCCGGATCTCCTGTTCGTGCCCGGCGGCCGTCGGCTCGTAGTAGACGCGGTCCTTGACATTGTCGGGCGCGTACTGTTGCGGGACAAACGCGTCCGGGTGATCGTGCGGGTAGACGTAGCCCTGCCCGCGGCCGAGCCGCCGCGCTCCCTGGGTCGACGCGTCGCGCAGCGCCGGCGGCACCGGCTGCGCCTCCTCGCGCTCGACGTCCTGGGCCGCGCGCGAGATGGCGCGGATCACCGCGTTGCTCTTCGGGGCGGTCGCGATGTAGACCGCAGCCTCCGTCATCGGGATGCGGGCTTCCGGCAATCCGACGAGGTCGACCGCCTGCGCCGCGGCCACGGCCACGAGCAGCGCCTGCGGGTCGGCCAGCCCGACGTCCTCGGCGGCGTGGACCACCATCCGCCGCGCGATGAACCGCGGATCCTCCCCGCCGGCGAGCATCCGGGCGAGCCAGTACACCGCCGCGTCGGGGTCGCCGCCGCGGAGGCTCTTGATGAAGGCGGAAATGACGTCGTAGTGCTGGTCGCCGGCGCGGTCGTAGGGGATGACGCGGCGCTGCATGGCTTCCTGCGCCTGTTCGAGCGTCACGCGGCGCACACCCGCGGCGTCCGGGACCGCCCCCGTCGCCGCCAGTTCGAGCATGTTGAGCGCCGCGCGGGCATCGCCGTTGGCCGCCCGCGCGATGTGGGCCAGCGCGTCGGGAGAGGCCTCGACGTGCCGCGGCGCCAGGCCGCGCGGATCGGCGAGCGCCCGGCGGAGGATGACGTCGAGGTCCGCGAGCGACAGCGGTTCGAGCGCGAAGACCCGCGAGCGCGAGACGAGGGTCGGGGTGACGTCGATGAACGGATTGCCGGTGGTCGCGCCGATCAAAATCACCGTGCCGTCCTCCACGTGCGGGAGGAGCACGTCCTGCTGCGCCTTGTTGAAGCGGTGGATCTCGTCGATGAACAGGATCGTGCGGGTCCCGTGCAGCGCCCGCCGGTCGCGCGCCTCCTCGGTGAGACGCCGGATGTCCGCGACGCCCGCCGTGACGGCGTTGACCGGCTCGAAGTGCGCGCGGGTCGCCGCGGCAATGACGCGCGCCAGGGACGTCTTGCCCGTCCCCGGCGGCCCGTAGAAGATCGCGGAGGTCAGCGTGTCGCTCTCAATGGCGCGCCGCAGCAGCCGTCCGTGACCGAGGAGATGCGCCTGCCCGACGATGTCGTCGAGCGTCCCCGGCCGCATCCGCGCGGCCAGCGGCGCCGAGCGCGCGATCTCCTCGCCCCGGCTCTGTTCGAACAGTTCCATCAGAACGTCCCCTGCCCGATCGGTCCCGCCACAGCCTCATCATGCGCCCCGCGCGGGAAGCGTGTCAAGAAACCGCCGCCGGAAGACGACTCAGGGATAGACGCCGCGATCGAGGAGGGCGGCGGCGACCCGGCGCACGGCGACCAGCAGCGCCGCGGTCCGCAGCGACACACCCTCTACGCCGGCGACCGCGGCGATGCGCGCGACACCCTCGACCATCAGACGGCCCAAGTGGGCGTTGATCTCCTCTTCGCTCCAGAAGTACGCCTGCAGATCCTGCACCCACTCGAAATACGACACGATGACGCCGCCGGCGTTGGCCAGGATGTCCGGCACGACCAGGATCCCGCGGCCCTCGAGGATGGCGTCGGCGTCCGGCGTCGTCGGCCCGTTCGCGCCTTCGACCACGATGCGGGCCTGGATCCGGCCGGCGTTGCGGGCGGTGATCTGGCCTTCGACGGCGGCCGGGATCAGGAACTCGCAGGGCAGTTCCAGCAGCTCGGCGGCGCCGACCGCCTCGCCGCCCCGGAAGCCCTCGACGCGCCGCGTCGCCGCGACGTGGCGGCGCAGTGCGTCGACGTCGAGTCCCTTCGGATTGTACACGCCGCCGAAGATGTCGCCGGCGGCGACGACGCGGCACCCTTCGGCCGCCATGAGGGCCGCCGCGGTCCCGCCGACGTTGCCGAAGCCCTGCACGACGACGCGGCTGCCGGCAAACGGGACCCCGCGCATCCGGGCCGCTTCTCGGGCCGCGATCATGACGCCGCGGCCCGTCGCGTCCTGACGGCCGGCCGAGCCGCCGATCGACACCGGCTTGCCGGTCACGACCGGCGGGACCGAGTACCCCTCGTGCATGCTGTAGGTGTCCATGAACCAGGCCATGATCTGGCTGTTCGTCCCCACATCCGGGGCGGGGATATCGATCCGGGCGCCGATCATCGGCCGCAACTCGGTGGCGAAACGCCGCGTCAGACGCTCCAATTCGCCGGGCGACAGGGATGCGGGGTCGCAGGCGACGCCGCCCTTCGCCCCGCCGTACGGCAGGTGGGCGAGCGCGCACTTCCAGGTCATCCACATCGCCAGCGCGCGCACTTCGTTGATCTCCACGGCGGGACTGTACCGCAGGCCGCCCTTCGTGGGACCGAGCACGCTGTTGTGCAGCACGCGATAACCGGTAAAGACGCGGGTGGTTCCATCGTCCATCGCCACGGGGAAGTGAACGGCAAACTCGCGGTGCGGATGTTCGAGCACGTCGCGCACGGCCGGCGGGAGCTCCAGCCGGTCGGCCGCGACCCGGAACTGCCGCAGGGCCATCTGCCAGGGATCGTCGTGGTCGGGGGCCGCCGGGGGTGTGAACCCGGTCGCGGGGAGGCTCACCGAGGTGCGGAACAGCCCGCGCCGTTGCACCCGGCGGCGGTGGAGCCTACGGGCGAGCGGGGCGACGCGCTCAGCCGTGCGGCGCAGATCGCGCAATTATGGCTCCTGCGATACCGCCGGCCGGGGTTCCCGAACCTGTGTCTCCCAGGTGGGTGCCCTCCCGAGCGGATCCGACTAGCCCCACGAGCGCGGTCAATCGGGGCCGTGCCGTCACCGGCCGGAGCCGGGCTCCCTACGTCTTGCTGTTGGTCGGAACCACGTACCTGGCGCGTACCACAGGAGCCGCCACGATGATACCATCGTGCGGAGCGCTCCTCAACCGTCAACACGGCGGCCGCGCGCCCGCTCACCGCCGCACGTCGATGTGCGCCTCGGCGAGCGCGGCGGGATCGACCTCCGAGGGCGCCCCGGTCATAAGGTCGGTCGCGCTCTGCGTCTTCGGGAACGCGATGACCTCGCGGATCGAGTCGGCGCCGGCCAGCACCATGACGAAGCGATCGAACCCGAACGCGATGCCGCCGTGCGGCGGCGCCCCGTACCGGAACGCATCGAGCAGAAACCCAAAGCGCTCGCGTGCGGCTTCGGGAGAGATGCCGAGCCGTGCAAACATGCGCTGCTGCAGCTCCTGCCGGTGGATGCGGATGCTGCCGCCTCCGAGCTCCACCCCGTTGAGGACGAGATCGTACGCCTTGGCGCGCGTCCGCAGGGGCTCGCGGTCGAGCAGCGGCAGATCCTCGTCCAGCGGCGCGGTGAACGGATGGTGCACCGCGCTCAACCCGCCGTCGGCCGCGCGCTCGAGCAGCGGGAATTCCACGACCCACACGAACGCGAGCCCCTCGCGCGCCGGCCCGAGGCGGCGGGCCAGCTCGAGGCGGACGCGGCCCATCGCCGGCGCGACGCTCTCCGCTGGACCCGCGGCCAGCAGGATGAGGTCGCCGTCGCCCGCGCCGCAGCGGGCCCGCAGATCCGACAGCGTCTCCGCCGACAGGTGCCGGGCCAGCGGGCCGCGGGGGCCGGCCGCATCGAGATGCAGCGGCACCAGTCCGGCCGCGCCGGCGGCGCGGGCGAGGTTTTCCAACTCGCCGACGTCACGCCGGCTGTAGCCCGCGGCGCCGGGCGCGTTCACGGCCCGGACGACGCCGCCCGCCCCCACCGCCTGCGCGAACACCCGAAAGGCGCCGTCGGCGAAGAGATCGCCGCAGTCCGCGATCTCGAGCGCGAAGCGCAGGTCGGGCTTGTCGGTCCCGTACCGCCGCATCGCCTCCGCATAGGTGATGCGGGGAAAGGGCCGCGGGACGTCGACGCCGAGGGCCGCGCCGACGGCGTACGCGACCATCGCCTCGGCCAGCGCCTGCACGTCGCCGGGCCCCACGAAGGACATCTCGATGTCGATCTGCGTGAACTCGGGCGCCCGGTCGGCGCGCAGATCCTCGTCGCGGAAACAGCGCACGATCTGAAAGTAGCGCTCCACCCCGGCCACCATCAACAGCTGCTTGAACAGCTGCGGGGACTGAGGCAGCACGTAGAACTTCCCGGGATGTACGCGGCTCGGCACGAGAAAATCGCGGGCCCCTTCGGGGGTGCTCTTGATCAGCATCGGCGTCTCGACCTCGAGGAAGTCCGCGTCACTCAGGTAGTCACGGACGGCCTTGGCGAGCCGGTGGCGGAGCGCGAGGTTCGCCTGCATCGCCGGCCGGCGCAGGTCAAGGTACCGGTGGCGCAGCCGGACCGTCTCGTCGACATCGACGCCGTCGTCGATCGGGAACGGCGGGGTGTCGGCGGGATTGAGCACGCGGAGGTCCTGCGCCCGGACTTCGACGGCGCCGGTCGCCACCCGGGGATTCTCGGTCCCCGCCGGGCGCGCGGCCACGACGCCGCGCACGGCCAGGACGTACTCGCCGCGCACGGAGGCGGCCACGGCCGCCGCGCCGGCGGCTTCCTGCGGATTGCACACCACCTGCGTGATGCCGGAACGGTCGCGCAGGTCGAGGAAGACGAGGCCGCCGAGATCGCGCCGGCTGTGCACCCACCCCATCAACGTCACCTCGCGGCCGACGTCCCCGGCCCGCAGGCTGCCGTTGGTATGCGACCGGCGCCAGTCGCCGAGCTCGCTCGCGGCGGGGCCCGCCGCGCGCTCGTCGCTCATCGCACGGCCCCCTGCCCCGGCTCGCGCCCCGGCTGGCGCGGGGCAGGCGGGGCAGGCGGGGCAGGCCGGACACGGTCCGCGACCGATTCGGCGAGCCTGTCCAGCGCCTCATCTTCGAGCTGCAGGGCGGCGTGCGCCCATTGGGAGGCGACCGGCAGGTCCTCGTCTTTGCTCGCCGCCATGTTGCGGAGCGCGACGCCCGTGTCCGTGAGGATCAGCACGAACGAGACGCCGAGCCGATTCGCCACCTTCATCTGAGCGTTGAGGCTACGATCCATGACGTCGGCCGCGGCCGCCAGGCCCTCGCATCGCAGACGATCCGCGACGGCGAGCGCGGCCGCGCGGCCTTGCTCCGTCAGAGACGGAGTACCCGCCGGGACCGCGGCGACAAACACATCCGGCGGCTGCTCGGACGACGGCACCGCGCCTTCCGCATCGAGGACCAGCAACAGCCGCTCGACGCCCATGCCGAACCCGACGCCGGGGGTCGGTTTTCCGCCGAGTTGCTCCGCGAGACCGTCATAACGGCCGCCGCCGAAGACGACGTTCTGCGCTCCCAGCGCCTGCGACACCGCCTCCCATGCGGTGCGCGTGTAGTAGTCGAGCCCGCGGACGATGAGCGGATCGACGACGTAGGGAATCCGCATCGCCTGCAGGCATACCTGCACGCCGCGGAAATGCTCCCGGCACGGGTCGCACAGGTAATCGAGAATGCGCGGCGCGTTCGCCGCCACCGCGCGGTCCCCCTCGCGCTTGCAGTCCAGCAGGCGCATCGGCGCGGTGTCGAATCGCCGTTGACAGTCCTCACACAGCCCGCCGAGCCGGGGCCGGTAATAGTCGCGCAGAGCCTCGATGTACCCGGGCCGGCACGTCGCGTCACCGACGCTCGACAGGTGCACCTGGAAGTTCCGCAATCCCAAACGCTCGACGAGACGGACCGCCAGGCTCAAGACTTCCGCGTCGGCCGCGGGCTCGGGGCTGCCGATCACCTCGGCCCCGAACTGCGTATGCTGCCGGTAGCGGCCCGCCTGCGGTCGGTCGTAGCGAAAGATCGGACAGATGTAATAGACGCGAACCGGCAGACCCGACGCGCCCAGATTGTGCTCGAGGAAGGCGCGCATCACCGGCGCCGTGCCCTCGGCGCGCAGGGTGACGCTGCGGCCCCCGCGGTCCTGAAACGTGTACATCTCCTTGTCCACGATGTCGGTGCCCGCCCCCACGCCGCGCTGGAAGACCTCCGTGTGCTCCACGATCGGGGTGCGGATCTCCCGATAGCCGGAGCGGCGCGCGAGGTCGTGCATCCGCGCCTCGACTTGCTGCCACCGGCCCGTGTGGTCGGGCAGGACATCCTGCATGCCGCGCGGTGCTCTAAGCTCCATTGGTCGCTCCGGCGCTTGGGTCGTTCGGGCGGACGCGAGCCTCGCCGCGCCGCGCCGCCCACGCCGCCCCCACCCCGCCGCCGAGGGCGACGGCGGCGAAGAAGCCGTTCGCCTCCGGACGGTCGAGCACGTAACTCAGGGCGATCACGAGGTGGTGCGCGCCGGTCCACGCGAGCGTGGCCACCACGGCGGCTACCGGAACCGCGGCAAGGCGCAGCCGCGGCATCCGCGCGAGCCGTCCGGCCACGAGCAGCCAGCCGGCAATGACCGCGGCGGTGAAGCCGAAAATCAACGCTCCCGGCGCCGTCCGTTCGAGCCACACCTGGGGCCCCCGCGGCAGCGGCCGCACGAGCAGGACGAGGACGCCCCCGATCGCGGCAAACGCGATCCCCGCCCCGACGACCGCGGCCACGGTGGTTCCCGCCCACGCTCGGGCCCGCCGTCCCGCGAGCGCCGCGACCGCCAATCCCTGCACGACGATCGGGGCGAGCAGCAGCGCCGGAATCAATACCCAGGTCACGGCATCCCACGTCGTGCGCGGGAAGAGGTCGAGCAGCATCCGCAGCACCCCGACGCGCGCCGCCGCGGCGAGCGCCCAGACGCCGGTGCCGCCGACCGCCATTCCCGTCCCCGCAAGTTCCCACATCGACGGTGTGTCCCTCATCGGGAGCCGGCGTCCCCCGTGTCGAGCAATATCGTCACCGGGCCATCGTTGTGAATCTCCACGATCATGTGAGTCCGGAATCGGCCCGGCACGACCGGCGCCCCGGCCGCCGCGAGCGCCTCGTTGAACAGCCGGTACAGCGGCTCCGCCTGATCCGGCGGAGCCGCGTCAAGGAAGCTGGGACGACGGCCGCCCGTCGTATCGGCGTATAGCGTGAACTGCGGAATGCTCAGCACCGCGCCGCCGACATCCACGACCGAGCGGTTGAGCCGGCCCGCCCCATCGTCGAAGACCCGGAGCGTGGCAACCCGTCCGGCGAGGGTCCGCGCGTCGTCCGGCCCATCGGCGCGGGACACGCCGAGCAGCACGGCGAACCCGAGTCCGATCTCACCCGCGGCCGCGGCATCGTCGACCACATAGACGGCCGCCCGCCGGACGCGCTGCACCAGCGCCCGCACGCCGGGCGCCTACCCCAAGTGCCGCCGCAGAGCGGCCAGCGCGCGTTCCGAATCCTCGGCGTTATTATAGAAGTACGGCGACAGGCGGATCACGCCGGGCCGCGAGTCCACGATCACCTGTTCGCGGCGCAGCGCCGCCACGGCGCCGGCCGGATCCGGCACCGGCACCGTCAGGATGCCCGCCAGGTCTTCCACCCGCCCCCGGACGCGCGGCGCCGCGCCGATCTCGCGCAGGCCGGCGGCGAGATCCGCCAGCAGTTCGATCTGCCGGGCGCGCAGCCGCGCCGGGCCGATCTCGCGCACGTACTCGAGGCCGGCGCGGGCGGCGTAGACGGCGGCGAGCGACGGCGTCCCGGCCTGGAACCGGCGGGCGTCCTCGGCGTATTCGAGGCGGCGGGTGTCGAACGCGAATTGGCGGCGATGCGCGAACCACCCGACGACCGATGGCGCGAGCGTCGCGTGCAGGCCGCGCCGGGCGTACAGGTAGGCGATGCCCGGCCCGCCGAGCAGCCACTTGAGCCCGCCGGTGACGAGGAAGTCCGCGCCGGCCGCATGGACGTCCATGGGGATCTGCCCGACGGACTGGTAGGCGTCGACCAGCAACAGCGCTCCCTGCGCATGCGCCAACCGGGCGAGGGCTTCGATGTCCTGCACTGCGCCGCTCTGGAAGTAGACGTGCGAGGCGACCACGAGCTGGGTCCGCTCGTCGATGAGGCTGGCGAACGTCTCGAGCGGCACCGACAGGCCGTCGGGGCTCGAGGCAAACACGACCTCGACCCCGCCGGAAGCCCGGGCCAGCCATTGGTACGGCACCGTGGGGAAGTCGATGTCCGAGACGATCACCCGCGGCCGGGCGCGATAATCGAAGCAGCTGGCCACGGCGGTGATGGCGCCGGTGATCGACGGCGCGAGCGCGACCTCCTCGGGATCGGCGCCGATGACCGCCGCCAGCGACGCGCGAAGCGCGTCGAGTTCGTCCCACCAGGGCCCATACCAGGCCGATGCCCCCGAGACGTCCCACAGGTCGAGGAAGCGTCCGACCGCGGCGCGGACGCGCGCGCCGAGCGCGCCGAGCGAGCAGCTGTTGAGGTACGCGGTCCGTTCGAAGATGGGGAATTCCGCGCGGTAGGCCGACCAGGAGGCCGGCCCCGGCGGTGGCGCCGCCGGGGTCTCCCGCCGGGTTGCCGCCAGCTCGCGCGGCGAAGGCTGGACCATGTTCTTACCGGGGCGCGGGGCCCGCCGCCGCTCCCTCGGCCAGCGGGCGGAGCGCAGCCAGCCGTCCGCGGACTTCCGCGAAGGTTTCATCGCGTTTCGGGAAGGCGAACCGGACGTACCGCCGCCCCGCGGCGGGGTCGTGGAAGAACGAAAATCCCGGCACCGGCGCGACGCCGATCCGCTCGATCAGGTATTTCGTGAAGACCTCGTCACTCTCGAAGCCGAACGGCGTGATGTCGCACATGATGTAGTACGCGCCCTCCGGCACCAGGCACTGGAACCCGGCCTCCCGGAGGATCTCGAGCAGGGCGTCGCGCTTCCGCTGGTACATCGCGGCGAGGGTCGCGTAGTAGGCGCGCGGAAAACCGAGCGCGGTCACCGCCGCCTCCTGCAGCGGCGCCGCGGCGCCCACGGTGAGAAAGTCGTGCACCTTCCGGATCCCATCCGCGATCCGCGGCGGCGCGATGGTCCAGCCGACGCGCCAGCCGGTGACACTGTAACTCTTCGAGACGCTGTTCACGATCACGGTCCGGTCCGCCATGCCGGGAAGGGCCGCGAGACTCAGATGCGGATGGCCGTCGTAGATGATGTGCTCGTACACCTCGTCCGTGAAGGCCAGCAGGTCGTGGCGGCGGCACAGCTCGGCGATGCCCTCGAGCTCCGCGCGTGTGAACACCTTGCCGCTCGGGTTGTGCGGGGTGTTCACGATGATCGCCTTGGTGCAGGGCGTGATCGCGGAGCGGACCGCGTCCAGATCGATCGGGAATCCCGGCGCCAGGCGGATCGGCACGAATTTCGGCACCGCGCCCGACAGCTTCGCGTCCGGCCCGTAGTTCTCGTAGAACGGTTCGAAGACGATCACCTCGTCGCCCGGGTTGATCGTCGCGAGCATCGTCGCCATCATCGCTTCCGTCGCGCCGCACGTCACCGTGATGTGGCGGTCGGGGTCGGCGTCGATGCCGTTGAACCAGCGCGCCTTCTCGGCGATGGCCTGCCGGAGCCGCGGCGCGCCCCACGTCACGGCGTACTGGTTGTGACCGTCCGCGAGCGCCTTGGCGCCGGCGGCCAGCAGCTCGGCCGGCGCCGGAAAATCGGGAAATCCCTGGGCGAGGTTGACAGCACCGTGCTCCATCGCCAGACGCGTCATCTCGCGGATGACGGATTCGGTGAACACCCCGACACGGGCGGCGGTCAGGATCATCTCATCTCCCCTCCGATCGACGCTAGGCCACATTATACGGCACAATCGGGCCCCCCGGAGACGGGCGCCCCGTCTGACGCCCCGTCTGACGCGGGGCAGGCGGGGCAAGGCGGGGCACGCGGGGCAGGCGGTGTCGCGAGGCGCCTTAGTGCGGAACGACCCGTTCGACGCTCAGGACGTCTTTCACCTGGCCGATGCGCTGCGTCACGGCGGTCAGCTGGCTGACGTTGCGGATGTCCATGACGATGCTGGTCACCACGATTTTGTCCTTGCGCACGCGCGAATTGATCGAGACGACGTTCGTCTTGTGCTCGGCGACCGCGGTGAGGATGTCCTTCAGCAGACCCACGCGGTCGGTGGCCTCGACCTCGATCGCGACCGGGTAGGTGCCGTCGGACGTCGGCTCCCATTCCACGTCCAGGATGCGCTCGGGGTGCGCGCGCAGGAACGGCAGGTTCGGACAGTCCGCGCGGTGGATCGTCACGCCGCGGCCCTGCGTCGTGTAGCCGAGGACCCGGTCGCCCGGCAGCGGACTGCAGCAGCGGGCGAACCGCATGAGGACGTTCTCCACGCCGCGCACCCGGATGCCGCGCGCGGCGCCCGCGGGCGGCGGCGGCGGCGCGGCCGGTCGCTCGGCCGGGAGTTCCTCCTGCGGGGGCTCGGCCGGGCCGCCGCGCAGCGCCTGGACAACTTGAAGCAGCGACACATCCCCGTTGCCGACGGCCGCGAGCAGCTCCTGGTCGTCGGGCAGGCCGAACCGGGCGGCGACGGCCCGGAGCGGATCGGGCCGCGCGAGCGACACGCCGCCCCCGCCCCGCCGAAGCTCTTTTTCCAGCAACTCGCGCCCGCGGACGATGTTCTCGTCCCGCCGCTCCCGCTTGAACCACTGGCGGATCTTCGTGCGCGCATTGGTCGTCTCGACGAACGCGAGCCAGTCCCGGCTGGGCCCCGTCGCCGTCTTGCTCGTCACCACCTCGACGATGTCGCCCGACTGCAGCCGGTGGCTCAGGGGGACCAGCCGCCCGTTGACCTTGGCGCCGGTCGTCCGGTACCCGACGTCGGTGTGAATGCGGAACGCGAAATCGACCGGGGTGGCGCCCGCCGGCAGATCGATGACGTCGCCCATCGGGGTGAAGACGAAGACCTCGTTCTGGAACAGGTCGATCTTGACCGAGTGCATGAACTCCCGCGCGTCGTGCATTTCCTGGTGCCACTCGAGCAGCTGGCGGAGCCAGGACAGCTTTTGCGCGAACGCCCCCTCCGCCCGGCCGCCGCCTTCCTTGTAGCGCCAGTGCGCCGCGATACCGTGCTCGGCGTCGCGGTGCATCTGCGGCGTCCGGATCTGGATCTCGAGCGGCTGGCCCTCGCAGATGACCGCGGTGTGAAGCGACTGGTAGCCGCTCGTCTTGGGGTTGGCGATGTAGTCGTCGACTTCGCCGGGAATCGGCTTCCACAGCGAGTGGACGATCCCGAGGGTCTCGTAGCACTCGCGGACGTCGTTGACGACGACGCGCACGCCGGTGCGGTCGTAGATGCGGCCGACGCCCTGGCCCTGGTATTTGGGACGCTGCATCTTCTGGTAGATGCTGTAGACGTGCTTCGGACGGGCGTTCAGGCTGGCGCGGTCGACGCGGATGCCGGCGCGGTTCAGTTCCGTGTACAGCGTGTCGAGGACGCGCCCGGTGAGCGCTTCCTGCGCCTGACTCGTCCGGTCGATCTCGCCGCTGATGGAGGCGTACGCCTCGGGTTCCAGCACGCCAAACGACAGGTCCTCCAGCTCCCGCCGGATCGTCCCGATGCCGAGGCGCTCGGTGAGCGGCGCGTAAATCTCGAGGGTCTCCCGCGCCGTGCGCTTCTGCTTCCACTCCGGCAGGTGCTCGAGCGTGCGCATGTTGTGCACGCGGTCGGCGAGCTTGATCAGGATGATGCGGATGTCGCTCGCCATCGCCAGGAACATCTTGCGGAGATTTTCCGCCTGGCGTTCCTCGCGGCTCTTCCACTCGATCCGGCCGAGCTTGGTGACGCCGTCGACCAGGCTGGCGATTTCCGGGCCGAACGCCTCCCGCACCTCGTCGAGGGAGTGCGGCGTGTCCTCCGGTACGTCGTGGAGCAGCGCCGCGGCGATGGTCGCCGCGTCGAGGCGCAGGCCGACCAGAATCGACGCCACCGCGACGCTGTGGCTCACGTACGGCTCGCCGGACGCGCGCGTCTGTCCGGCGTGCGCGTCGCGGGCGAAATAATAGGCGCGCAGGAGGAGATCCCGGTCGGCCCGCGGATTCGTCTCGCGAACACGGCGCAGCAGGTCCGCAACGTCGGCCGGAAGCGGACCTTCTCGGACGTCCTGCCGGACCGGAACCCCGGTCATAGACTGCGCTGTACCTCCGCGGTGGTGACCGCCAGCATCCAGGCGGCGCCGGCCTCGAACAGTTCGCGGGCGCGCCGGCCCTCCCGATAGCGAACCGATGCGGCGAGGTCCCGGCGCCCCGCCGCCGGGGAAAGCTGAATCTGAAACCCGCCCGTCTGCCCCACCTGCCCCGCGACAAGCGGGGCGCTAGACGGGGCGCCGGGGGGCAGGCTCTCCCGGGACGCGAGGCCTGCTTCCACAAAGATAGCACATGCCGCATCGACGGCGGCGCGGGCGAGCCCCGGGACCGCCGCGGCGAGGTGCGCCCAGGCCGCGTCATCGGGCCAGCGGAACGGCCGCCCGCCGCGCCAGTCACGAAGGGCGCGGTAGATCGCGACGAGCGCCTCCCGTCCCGGCGCCTGCTCCTCGAGCGCCCGCCGATACCGCCCGCGGTCGTGCCCGCCGGCCGCGAGGATGACCGTCACCGGCCGCCGGCCGGCCAGTGCGCCGCCGCACGCCGCCAAGGACCAGTCGAGATCGGGCGCGAGCGCGCCCAGTACGACGTGCTGCACGTCGGGCGGCAGCGCTTCTTCGTCGAGCGCCGTGGTCGCCACCAGGACGTCGACCCGTCCTTCGCGGAACGCCTGGGTCACGATCTCCCGCAGCCGAGGGGGCAGGCCGCCGTGCAGGTAGGCGACGCGGACCGGCGCGTGTTGCTCCCGGGCGAGGGAGGCGATCCGCACCGCCGCTTCGCGCGGCGCCGCGACCGCCACGGTTTTTCCGCCCCCGCGGATCGTCTCGTCCAGGATGGGCCAGAGGCCCTCGGGTCCGGCCTCAGCGCGCCGGTCGATGACGGTCACCGGCGCCCGCCCGGCGTGGTCGTCGACGATCGCCATGCCTCCGAACAGGCGCGCCGCGGCGCGGCAGAATCCACCGTCTCCGACCGCCAGCACGGCCGGTGCCTCGACCTCCCGGGGTACGGCACCCCATTCCGGCTCTCCGCCGCCGTCGAGGACGATCGTTCCGACGCGCGGCAGGAAGGCCGAGAGCCATCCCGGCTCCGCCAACATCTGTGTCGTGGCGACCAGCACGTCCACGGTGCCCGCGCCCAGGGCCTCACTCACGCGGTCCCGAGCCCGCAACGCCTGCAGGCCGTGCGCGACGTCGACGCGGAGGCCGAGCGGGCCGAGCCGCGAGGCCAGCTGCGCCGCGCGATGCACGGCGCGGGGGGACGACGGGACAATCACGAGGGTACCCCGGTGATCCGCTGCGGCGAGGGCGGCGGCCGCCGCAAACGCGATGGCGCGCCCGCGTCCATGCGGGGTCATGAGCGCCACCGTCCGCCGCTCGGCCAGCAACTCGAGGGCTTCACGCAGGCCGGCGCGAAACGGCCGGCCGGCGTTGAGTTGCACCGGAAGTCGCGCCGGTAGGTCCCGCGCGGCACCGCCCCGCCAGGTCCGCCCCGGCCCCGTCGCCGGGGGCAGGGTCTCGTCTGCGGCCGCCGGCTCGGGCGTCCGTTCGATGAAGACGTTGACCCCGGCCGCGCGGTCGCCGCCTCCGGTCAATCCCGAGACCGATGCGAGGTACGGGACGCCCGCGTCCATGAGCGGCGCGAGCCGGCCCGCGAGCCGGGCGTTGAGATACCCGATCTGACGGTCGTCGGCGCTTCGCACCTGCACCGCGTGGGGATCGTGCGGGTTGCCGGGTTCGCGGCGGAGCCGGAGCCGGTCGCCCGTCCGCAACGCCGCCACCGCCGCTTGACGATCATCGAACGTGACCCCGACCACTTTGGTGTGAAACGCCGCGGCGTCTTCAAGGCCGTCGTAGGGCGTGTCACCGAGGAAGTCCCCGGCGCGGCGGAACAGCCGGTCGATGACGAGTCCCGTATCACCGAGCACCGCCTCCACGTCGAGACCGGGCACATCGAGCGCCCGCAGGCGCAACCGCACCCGCTCGCCCCCGAATGCGGGCTCCAGCTCCGGGGTGAACGCCAGATCGACCGCGGCACCGGTGAGCGTCAGGATGTCCGCCCACCCGGCCATCGAGAAGCCGATCGCATCGGCAAACGACGTCCCGTCGGTCACGCCGATGCCGAGATGCGCCCCGTCCCCGACGAGCCGGCGCGTCACCGGCCGCACGTTTCGGACGGCGAGCACCGGCGCCGGATTCGCCGGTCCAAACGGGGCCAGGCGCTCGAGCTCGCGCACGAGCCCGGGCGTGAGATCGCCGAGGCCGACCTCCGCGTCTACCTGCACGCGCGGCGGCGGCAGCGCGGCCAGCACGCCGGCCGCGCGGCCGACGAAGCACTCCCGGAACGCCGGGATCGCGCGGCCTTCGATGGACAGCCCGGCGGCCATCGCATGGCCGCCGAACTCGAGCAGGTGCCCCCCGCAGGCGGCGAGGGCGTCCACCAGGTTGAAGCCGGACACGCTGCGCGCCGAGCCGCGCCCCGCGCCGTCGGACAGCGCGATCGCGACCGCGGGACGCCGGTACGCCTCGGCGAGGCGGCCGGCGACGAGCCCGACGACGCCGGGATGCCAGCCATTGCCGGCGACGACGATGCCCATCGGACCCGGGGCCCCCCGCGGCGACGCCTCATCGACTTGGGCGATCGCTTCGGCCAGGACCTGATCGAGAATCAGCTGCCGTTCGCGGTTGGCCGCGTCCAGCGTCTGCGCGAGCGCGCGGGCCTCCGACGGATCGTCCGTGAGCAGCAATGCGAGCGACGGCGCGGGATCGCCGAGCCGGCCCGGGGCGTTCAGGCGCGGCGCGATCTGCCACCCGATGTGCCACGTGTCGACGGGGCCGGCGATCGCCGCCTCGTCGAGCAGGGCCCTGATCCCGAGCGGGGGGTCCGTTCGCAGCCGGTCGAGACCGCCGGCGACGAGTCGGCGATTGTCGCCGGCGAGCGGGACGACGTCCGCCACGGTGCCGATCGCCGCGAGGGCCGCGAGGTCCGCGGGGAGCGCCGGGGCGTGTCCGAGTTCGCGGCGAAGAGCCCACGCGAACAGAAACGCGAGACCTGCCGCGCACGGCGCGGCTTCGCCTTCCGCGGGGGCCGGCGCGACGATCCGCGCGGCCGGGCGGCCGGCGCCCGGGGAGTGGTGATCGAGGACGACGACCTGGAGGCCCAGCGCCCGGGCGCGCGCGACTGCGTCCACCGCCGTGATGCCGCAGTCGGCGGCGATCAACAGTTCCGCGCCGCCGGCCGCCAGCGCTTCGACGGCCGGCACCCCGAGCCCGTACCCGTCCGTGATCCGGTGCGGCAGCCGCCAGCGCGGCTCGGCCCCGAGGGCGCGAAGCGCGCGCACGAGTATCGCGGTCGCGGTAATCCCGTCGACGTCGTAGTCGCCGTGGATGGCGATCCGCCGTCCGGTCCGGACGGCGGCGGCGACCAGCCCGACCGCGTCGTCCATGCCGGGAACGGCCGACGGATCACTCAAGTCGTCGAGTGAGGGGGAGAGAAACGCGCGCGCCGCCTCGACGCTCGTGATGCCCCGCCGCCGCAGCACCCCGGCGACCAGCGGATGGACGCCCAGGGCGCGGGCGAACTCCGCGGCGCCGGCATCCGCGGGCGCGACGATCCACGCCGGTCGGTCGAGAACGGCCATCGTCCCACTTATTATAGCGTGTTCCGGAAGCCGCCCGGCGCGGCGGCGGAGGCGGCCGCGGCCGTTGGGCCTTCCTACCAGAGCCGCCGGGTCTGCCCGATATCGGACGGTGGCGTGCTCGATGCGGGAGGCACGCCGTCCGCCGGCGCGGCGGGCTGGTGCGCGGCGAGGCGGCGCTCCAGATCGCGCAGCCGGCCGCGTAGGCGGGCGTGCCGGGCGAGGGACGGCAGGAAGGTCAACAGCGCGCCGAGCACGCCCGCCCCGACGATGGCGAGGGCCAGCGACCCGGTGTAGATTTGCCACTGCCAAAACCACACGGTGACGACCGCCGTGTTGCTGAGCGCAAAGACGGTCGCCGCCAGGAACACGAGGACCAGCGCGACGATCGCGCCCCGCATGATCCGCCCTACCGGCGCCGGCACCGGCGCCGGCGCGCCG
>DASYZR010000042.1 GCA_035945995.1 bacterium | reverse complement strand
TGTCGTGGGCCCGCGCGATGCCGATCGCGGCCATGCCGCCGGCCTTGGCCGCCTCGACCCCAGCGGCGGCGTCCTCTATGACGATCGCGGCCTCGGGCGTGGCCCCGAGCTCGTGGGCCGCGGTGAGGAACATCTCGGGGTCTGGCTTGCCATAGGCGAAGTCCCGGCCTGAAACGTCGGCGTCGAAGAAGTCCAGGAGCGTCAGGTCCGGCCGCAGCGACGGCGAGGAGATGCCCTGCTCCTGGGCGAAGGTGTCGAGCCGGATCCGGCGCAGGAACAGGCTCGCGTTCTTCGACGATGACGCGGCCGCCGCCCGGATCCCGGCATCCTTGACGGCGATGATGAACCGCAGCGCGTCGGGATAGGCGGTGAAGTCACCGGCCTCGATGAGCCGGACCACCATCGTCTGCTTGCGGGCGGCGTACTTCCTGACGCGAGCATCGACGTCGGGCACCTTGAAGTACTCCAGGGCCGCCCGCGCGCCGCTCATTCGCGGCTTACCTGACATCTCCTGCTGGTAGACGTGGGGCGTAAACGCCTTGGGCGACCAGGTCGTCTGACCGCGGATGCCGCCCCACTCCCCTTCCATCAGCTCGCGCAGCGACTCACGCCACGCTTTCTCGTGGGGCGAGTCGACGAGCACGCCGTCGACGTCGAAGATCGCTCCTTGGAACCGTGTGGGCATGGATCCTCCTCTCAGCCCTGGGTCTGCTACGCGAGACTGGGGTCCGGCTGGAGCTCGAATGTCCACCGGTCCCCGGCACGCAACTCGCGCACCTCGTCGCGGACGGCTACCTTGACCGGCGGGCTCACGCCCTCCCGATCGGCGGCCACCGTGAGCCGACCGTCGGCGAACGTCACCAGGATCAGAGTCCCCTGAAACTGCATCGAGAACGACAACCCGTCGAGCTGGCGGGTGAGCCTGGGTTCGAAGCACAGGACGCCGTCGCGGATGTGCGTGCCCGCGTAGCTGCGCTGGACGAGGTCGAGCGTCCCGGACATGACGCCCATGTGGATCCCCTCCTTCGTAGTCCCGCCCTGGACGTCACCGACGTCGCTTTCGAGGGCAACGAGGAACCGCTGCCACGAGCTCTCCGGGTCCAGCGCCGCCAAGACCCCCGCGTGCGCGATGAAGCTCAGCGTCGAGCCGTGGGAGGTACGCCGGTCGTAGTAGGCGATGTTCTTGCGCGCCGTGTCCGGGTCGTAGCTGTAGCCCAGCCGGCTGAACAGCCGCCGCAGCTCGTCGCGGGAGAACAGGAAGAACAGCATCACCGTGTCGGCCTGCTTAGTCACCTTGTAGCGGTCGGGGTCGGCGCCCTCGGCGCGCAGTATCCGGTCGAGCCGCTGGATGTTGCCGTATTTCGCGCGGTAGGCGTCCCAGTCGAGCTCCTGGAGCTCCTGGTAGCCCTCGAACTGACTGATGATGCCTTCGCCGTGGAATGGGACGAACATCCGCCGGCTCATCCTCTCCCACGTGCGCAGCTCCTCGTCGTCAAGGCCAAGCCTGTCGCGCAGCGCCGCGGCCCGCGTCGCCGGCAACAGCGAGAGAACGTCCCCGGCCACGCCGCACAGCCAGGCCACCATGAGATTGGTGTAGGCGTTGTTGCGCAGACCGCCGTCTTCGGCGCCGGGATACTTCTCGTGGAACTCGTCTGGGCCCATCACCCCGTGGATCTCGTATCGGTCCCGCTCGGGGTTGAAGTGCGCGATAGAGGCCCAGAAGCGCGCGATCTCCAGCATCATCTCCGCGCCGTAGTCGCGCATGAACGCCACGTCCTGGGTGGCTTGGAAATAGTGCCAGATGTTGTAGAAGATCGCGGCGTTGACGTGCCGCTGGTTGCGGCTCAGGTCGGGCTCCCAACGGCCCGAGAGCGGGTTGAGGTGGATGCTCTGGGTCTCCTCCGTGCCCTCGCTGCCGCTTTGCCAAGGAAACATCGCGCCGTGAAACCCCGCCTCCCGGGCCGCGTCGCGCGCCTCGCCGAGGCGGCGATAGCGGTACAGCAGCAGCTCCCGCGTCACCTCCGGCATGCGGAAGTTCAGGAACGGATACACGTACAGCTCGTCCCAGAACACATGACCCCGGTAGGCCTCGCCGTTGAGGCCGCGGG
>DASYZR010000041.1 GCA_035945995.1 bacterium | reverse complement strand
TAGGGAGACTATCAAGAGCGGCGCGGCAAAGCAGCGCGCCCGGCAACCTAGTGGCGACGCCAAGGTGCCCGGCCTCGGGGTCGAGGCGATAGGCCCGGAAGGGAACCAAGGTCGCGCACCCCTTCGCGCGCGGAGGGGTTTCGTGTTTCGCCCGCTCTGGTGGCCGGAAGGGAAACGGGGATGGTGGATGGCGGCGGGCAGGCGCACGCCGGTAAGTGGCCGAGGCGGCTGGTGCCGGAGGACACGCACTACATCGTGCACAAGGTTGCCGAGGCGAAGGTCCGCGACGGCGCGATCGTGCTGTCCTGCGTCGACGAGAACGGTCGTCCGTATTACGGCGGCCCGTATCACCCGAGCGTGTTCAAGAGCCAAAGGCGACCGATCCCTGAGCACCTGGGCATGTGGGGCATGGAGGCGGTCGGTGTCGGTCACACCTTTGCGTTCCGGATGTTCGGTAGAGACCTCCTGCCGAAACGGGCTACGCCGTAGGCGGATATTTTAGTCAAATGTGGCGCTGTCGTTGAGCACGCTCTACTTGGCGGCTAAGTATAATCGCGCCTCGGTCCAGGCCATTGCTATTTACCGAGGAAACGCGCATACTCGGCTTAATTCTCTTCCCTTTCGAAGACGACCCTTTCCCCTCGACAACTGGTCGGTGGCCTGGAGGCGAAGACGGCACGAAGGCAGGCCGATCTTCCGCTGGCGGTTGACCATGGCCGTCGGTCTGGTCCGCTCGACTCCTGGGTCAGACCTCTGGAGATGCACCATGGACCTGTTCGAGATTCAGACCGAAGATCTCCAGGACGCAACCGTTATTCATGTTCGCGGCGAAGTCGACCTCGCGACCGCACCGATGCTTCAAAGTGCTCTGCAGTCGGCCATCGAGAGTGGTCGGCACGTCGTCGTGGACCTCGCGAATGCGACGTACGTTGATCTGAGCGGCTTTCGGGTGCTCATAGCGGGCAAGGAAGCGCTCGGTGAACGACAAGCGTTGGCAGTGGCGGCGTCGTCTCCGCTCGTGCACAGGGTCGTTAAGATCATCGAGTTGGGCACCATCCTTCCAGTGTTTCATTCACCCCGGGATGCACTCGACTTCGTTCGCCCTCACCGCTGACACGATTGAGACAACTAATGATGCCGCTCTTGCGGAGGGAATGATGACCTGGACGCTCTCCATCAACCTGGAAACAGAACCCGACGCCCTGAGGGTCGCGCGCCGCATGATCTATGCCACCGTCAAGCAAGAAGGGCTGTCTGACGAAAAAGCGCGGGAATTGCAACTCGCGACCGGCGAAGCGCTGAGCAATGCCCGGGCTCATGCTTATGGCGATGGTGTCGGCCCAGTCACGGTGGATCTCGCATCTCAGACCGAGGCGTTTGTGGTCGCGATCCATAACGCGGGCAAGCCGGTTGCGCCGCCCACGGTTCCTACAACGCTCGCGTCCTACCCTGCGGGGATGGGACTCTACTTGATCGCCGCGTTGGTTGATGATGTCCAGATCAAGACGAATGGCAAAGGGCAAGGACTCAGCATCACGATGACAAAGAAGCGCTGAGGAGATCCCTTCGCCCGGGATAGCCCCCTTATAGAGGTTCGGTCGTCCGGGCGATAATACGCACTAGAATCATCTGGCTCGAACGTTTCGGTACAATATCGTCAGCCCATGTTCGCACCGACGGTCACCCGCGCCCTCTCCGGCCTCGGCCTAGACCAGCGGGGCACCGACCCGCATCCACGCCAGCCCGCGCCCATGCTGCTGCAGCGGGCGGACAATGTGTTCGCGTCGCCGGACTGGGTCTATGAGGCGAAGTGGGACGGCTTCCGCGTGCTGGCGTCCGTCCGGGACGGGGCCGTCCGGCTCATCTCCCGCAACGGCCACTCGTTCACCCGTCTCTTCAGGCCGATCTCGGACGCCATGCTCGGCTTCCCGACGTCCGTCCTGCTGGACGGTGAGGTCATCGCGATCAACGACCGGGGTCGGCCGGACTTCGAGGCGCTGCAGGCCCGGCTCCGGCCACGGAACGGCAACTTGCCCGGCCACCTCTGCTACATGGTCTTCGACGTCCTGTACGTGAACGGGCACTCGCTGCTCAACCGGCCGCTGGAGGAGCGGCAGGCCGTGCTTTGGGAATTGCAGCCCGCGCTCCAGACCGACGCCGTGAAACTCAGCCGCTCAAGGACGCTTGCCTTCGGCACTGTCGGGCGCCGATCCAATTTTTGCGGATTTCTGACGGCCCGGCACCGGCGGGGCGCTTCGGCTCGAGATGCTGCACCGAGGCTACTGCGTGGGCTGCTGCTGGGCGCTGATGGGAGTACTCTTCGTGGTCGGGATCATGAACACGTTGTGGATCGCGCTACTGGCGATCTTCATCCTAATCGAGAAGGTGACCGTTCGCGGCCCGTGGCTCTCCCGCGCTATGGGCGTGGCCCTGATCGGCTGGGCGCTCTATTTGCTGCGCGCCGGCCTGCCCGGTTGAACGGTCAAGAAGTCAGTTTGCCGTGACGGGAGTTTTGAAAGCGATGAGGCAGCCGCGCAAAAAAGCCCCTGCTCACCCCTCGCCATGACTTGATAAGTACGGCGCAGCGAATGGTCTTGGCGCAGCGGCCTCCTAAGACGCAGGGAGGCTGAGATTTCCGCGCCTCTGCTGTTGCAGCCAGCGCACCGCGTAATCTGCTAGGAAAATCCCCAACCATGTTGAAATCGTCCGCGTGCCAACCTGGAGATGGCGATGTTTGTTTTCGTCGCAGGAGCGACGGGCAGGACCGGCCGCGCGCTAGTTCAGCAGGGGCTGGCGCGCGGGCATGTTATTACCGCATTCGGGCGCTCGGCTTTCAATGCTCCGAGCAGCAAATTACTGCGTGTCTTGATTGGAAATCCACTGGACGCCGCCGGTCTTGCTGCTGCGCTCAACGGTCAAGAAGCCGTACTCTCTGGTCTGGGCTCGCGCGGGGTTGGGACGACCTTCGTGCGATCATCTGGGGCGCGGGCGACGATAGAAGCGATGCGGCGCACAGGGGTTCGCCGACTGATCATAATCTCTTCATCACTCGTTGACGCCGAGGCTGGTTGGCTCTCGGTTTTTCTGGCCCGCACATTGGTCCGCCACATCGCCAGTGACCAGCGCGCTATGGAGGAACTGGTTGCACAGAGTGGTCTTGACTGGACCGTGGTGCGGCCCGCCTTGCTCGACAAT
This sequence comes from bacterium, assembly GCA_035945995.1. Lineage (NCBI taxonomy): Bacteria > bacterium. Next base: position 13,077 of record DASYZR010000041.1, on the reverse strand, counting down.
AGCCCCCTAACCGGCCGGTATGCTGCGTCGCCTGTCGGAAGCGATGAGCCAGTGTCCTATGCTCGGATGAGCCGAGCCGATGTCGCATGCATGATGCTCGATTGCGTAGAACGCGGAACGTACATGAAACAAGTTGTCCGGCTAGGCGGGATGCGCGCGTGACCCTGTTTCTAGCATTTCTCGTTCTGGCGATTTACGATGCAGGCTGCATGACCGTACTGCAGCTACAACACTATGGCATCTACTCGTCGGTGGGCAAGGAAAATTTCCGCGGCTACATGCGGGCCAACAATCGTGCGGCGACGCTTCCCACTATTCTGCCAGCGGTGATGCTCCTCGTCACTTCAATCACTCTCGCGGTACGCCGCCCGGGATTCGTTAGACCATACGAACCGGCGATAGTCGTGATATTGAATCTGGTCGCGCTCATTTCCACCATTCTCTGGCAGCGCCCCATTCAGGCTCAGATGGCCGAAACCGGTTACGACGAGGCAAGTATTCAGCGTCTTGTGGCGACAAACTGGATTCGTACGAGCGCTCACTGGCTGATTGCGGTGCTCGGCCTGATCATTCTTACGCGAGTTGTCCCAGGGAGCTGATGCGCTTCGCTGACGGGACTGTTCGATTCTGGAGGTGATAGCGTGAACAAGCCCAGGAGAAAGCCCCTGCTCACCCCTCGGGAGGCCTTGATAGACACGGCGCAGCGAAGGGCAGTGGAGCGGCGGCCTCCTAAGCCTCAGGTCGCCCTTTGATCGTGGGCGCTTTGCTCGTGCGGAACGGGGCCGTGCTTCTCGGCAAGCGCGCGCCAACAAGGCAATTGGCTCCGGACGTTTGGGACGTTTTCGGGGGCCACGTTGAGCCGGGCGAGACGGCCGAGGCGGCGCTGGCACGCGAACTTCGCGAGGAATTGGGCATCTACGCAAAACAGGTTAACTTGCTCGAGGTCCTCGATGATCCTCAATTACCGGACGGCGCTTTTCCGCTCTTTGTGGTTGACGAATGGGTTGGAGTACCGTTCAACAATAGTCCTGAGGAGCATACTGAGATTCGCTGGTTCTCACTTGATCAAATAGAGCGTCTCCCGCTTGCGCATCCAGCGTATGTCTCGCTCATAGCGCGGGTCTGGGGGAACAAGCAGGTCGGATGACGCGGACTTCGCAGTATGACCGTGGGTCGATAGCCTCCTAAGAACCTATCCGAAAAACCTTTGTAAGGTGCTATTCAGTCTCATGCGCCGATCCCGCCTGCTAACGGGTCAACGGGCTCTCCCAGACGCGGAACAGCAGCTCTTTGAGCTGGGCGAAACGCTCTGTCCCAAGTTCAGCGCTCCATTCGCGCTCAATGTCGCCTAGAATGTCGTAGATTCTTGAGTATGCGGCGCGGCCGCGCTTGGTCAAGCGGACAACTCGCGCGCGGCCCTCGTCCGGTACGTCGGACCGGACGATATAACCGAGACCCTCGAGGCTCCTAAGGAGCTGGTTCATGGCCTGCTTGCTCATGCCTGCGCGCTCAGCGAGAATGCCTGGGCGAATTCCACCCGGGCCTGGATATTGCAGCACCGCCATATGCGGCATGCGAAGGTCCCCAAAACCGGCCTCGTTCAGTCCCTTGATAATGCGCCGCTGGACCGCCTGCGCAGGAACACGCAGTAACGCGCCGATGCGCAGAGCTCTCGTTTTGACCGGTGAGTGTATTAGGCTCGCGGTCCGCATCGAACCAAGCCTCCGCTGATTGCCGCTAGGTCTCCGTAGGGGCCGGCACCGGGACCATGTCGAAACGGGCAGCAAGCGCGGCACGTTCCTCTCTACCCCCGTGCCGAGCAATCAGCTGTTGCATTTCTTCGAAGTAGCGCTCGAACCCAGCGGGATGATGCATGACCAGCAGGGTCGCGCTGTCACTGCTCGCGTTGTGAAAGCCGTGGACCGTTTCGCGCGGGACAAAGGCGAAGGTGCCTGCTCCGGCAGTGTGTCTCTCGTCGCCGATGCGCAGCACCACCTCACCTTCGAGGACGTAGAAGAACTCGTCGCGCCCGCGATGATAGTGCGGCCCTGCGCCCACGGTCCCCGGCCCGACTCGTCCTTCCCAGACGGTGCACAGGCCGCCGGTCTCTGCTTCCGACGCTTTGACCGTCACGCCCGCGCCAGTGGACCCGACCGCAAGAAACCGTCCCTCGCCGGGAGCAACCACGACAGCCTTCATCACGATCGTGCTCATCCCTTACGCGCGCGGTTGCGGCGCCAGCGTGAGTCCGTGGCGGCGCATGATTTCCGCCATCTTTGCCCGATCCGACGGACCACCGGCCGTCGCGTTAATCACCTCGGCAGACTCGCGGAAATACTGCGGACCGAGGACGGCTGGCGTGATCACGCAGAGGGCCCTCACGTCCTCGCTGCCGTTGTTGTCGAACCGGTGAATAGCGCCGCGCGGAATGCACAGTGCCTGCCCCGGCCCGACGTCGATGGGTCTTCCGTCGACGGTCCAGGTCAACACCCCGTCGATGCCGTAGACCGTCTCCTCGTAACGGTCGTGGCTATGCGCCGGCGCCGCTAGGCGCTGCGCGCCCGGGACGATGAGCTCAAATGCGGCGACGCTGCCATTCGAGTTCTCTCCGGTAATCAAGAAGCGCACTGCGAGCGGCCCGAGACGGATGATCTCGTCGGAAGGATTAACGTGGAGGTCGATAGCCTGCGGTATCATGCGTGCCCTCTTTTAGTAAATGGCGCTTACGACAAAAACACTATAAACGGCATTTACTAAAATGTCAATACCCTACTTGGCGTCCAGATTTCTTTGGAACCCCATCACATTCTGAGACCTGTACTCCTCGCGAGTGGTTCGGTCATTCGGCCCGCGGCCTCCGCCTACGAGGTCGCCTGACGGCCCAGAAATGCCGCAGGAGGAGGTTACTGGCGCGAGTAAAGTAACGGCACTGTTTAGAGTACCCGAATTGGTTGGCGCGGTATTTGGCGCGATGGCGCAGCGACAAGGGCAGGACAAGGGCAAAGCTGCGACTCACATTTCCGAGCCGTGGCTGGAGCCCTTGTCATTTGCGGGTTTGCTGGGGTCGATAGAATCGGTCTGAGCGGGTTCGATTCCCGCCGCCTCGGCCAAATCCGCGCGGCGTTCGCGCGCATCTCGTCTGTGGGCGCCGTGACAGATTCCCAGTACATCAGTGGTGGAAGAAAGATAACGAGCACGAGATCAGGATTTGGTTCAATACGCGGCAATTGTGGCACGAAGCCCAACACGAGCCGCCCGACGATGAGCCGCGACGGGATAGGGAATGTCAAAGCGACGAGCAATCGCGAGAAGTGGAATCGTCACAACCAACAACGCGACGACGAATTCGATCGGCGGCATGGTCTCAGCTCACGTGTCGGTCGCGCCTGTCGCATAGCTTTCGCCCAAGCGAACGGGAAAGGCGCTCACGCCAGCGCGTCCTCTCAGGGCCGTTGGTCGGGCGACGAGTCGACAGTCATAGAGGCATGTTCATGCCGGGAGAAAGGGAACGTCGCACTCCTGCTGTCGACCGTCCTGATGTTGTTCGGCGCGGCGCGGCTCAGGAAGCGGTTGAGTTCTCGAGGCGTCGAAGGATTTGCAGAGTGAGCTCCCCTTGATGCTCGATGGCAGCTGTTTGATGCTCGAGGTGTAGAAGGATTGCTTCAACCTCCTGTTCGGCTTTCTGGTTGATCTCGAAGTCGGCGTCCGCGCGCATCTCAGCATGGCGGTTTAGCAAGTTCTGGCCCACCATGATCAATGGCATGAGCAAAATCTGGAGCATGTTAGAGATGAAGAGCCACAGTACGAACGCGGGCCCTGGATCGAAGCGCAGGCGGGCCGGCGCAAGCACGTTGTAGAGGAGCCATACGATCGTCCACACGGCGATGATGATGAAGAAGCCCGCGCTGCCCACACGCACCGTCACGGCGAGTGCCACACGCTCAAGAGGCGAGAAGCTTTCTCGGACCTGCTTGTTGACATCTCGAACCGGCGGGTGCGCATGCTTCCAGTGTGGGACCAGTTTGCTCGTCCCGTCCCCGAACCGGTGCTCCACCAGCGCGCACTCATCCTTGAACCTGTTCAGCAACACATCACCCAGCATGACCGCCCCCTGTCCGCATCTGCCGCGCGGGATAAACGGTGCTATGCCGCGCGTCTTCTGCGGACGCTACTGCTTCCCTGTTCCTATCAACCGCATCAGGACTCAGTTTTAGCCATTCCGGCTGTGGCACTCGTCTGTGAAGGAACACTATTATTCCGGTCGCGCGGTCCAGCTGCTTCTGCTCGCTGCGACTCATGTCATCCAACCGTGGTAACGCGTGTCTTGCGCTAGTCAGCCCTCTGGCGCGCAGGACATCGACCAGTCTTCCGGCCAACAAGGATGGCGCGATCCCCGCGACGCCTGAACAGTTGAATGAGAAACCCGGCCGCGTTAACCGCAGCGGGTCGGCTCGCTTTCGCGCGGCTGGGACGTTAAGAGACCGAGCCAGTGCTTCACCGCCGCGCGGATCTTGATGGCGCTCGCGATCATCAGGGCAAGCGCCACCACGGCACCGGCGACGATGCCGACCTCCAGCGAACCGCTCCCGCCGTCGGGCGAGAGATGAAACAGCTTCTCAATCCAGTCCATTCGTCTTCCTCCTCTTGATCCGCCGAACTCCCTGTAGATTCGGTCGCTGCGACATAATCAGAACACCGCGCGGTTCTCCTCCAGGACCTACAGTACCTTCGATCGAAGGAGCCCAGGAACCAAAATGGAAATTCCGGATTCAAACGAATATAACTCTCCGTGGCAAGACCCTCCGGCTCGTGGGCGAAACTCGACGGCCTAAAATGGCGCTGCATCGGGCCGCCGCGCGGCGGCCGCGTCGTCGCCGTCGCTGGTGACCCCGCAGACCGTAACGTGTTCTATTTCGGCGCCTGTGCCGGCGGCCTCTGGAAGACGACCGACGGCGGCACATATTGGCGCTGCGTAAGCGACGGTTATCTCGGCTCGGCCGCGATCGGCGCGCTCGCCGTCGCGCCCTCCGATCCCAATGTCATTTATGCCGGCAACGGGGAAACCGAGATCCGGCTCGATGTCTCCTATGGCGACGGTGTCTACAAGTCGACCGATGCCGGCCGTACCTGGCGCCATCTCGGCCTCCGCGAGAGCCGGTTCGTTGGGCGCATCCGCATCCATCCGCAAGATCCCGATCTCGTGTACGTCGCCGCGCTCGGCGATGTGTTCGGCGCGAACGAGGAACGCGGGATTTTCCGATCAGAGGACGGCGGGAAGACCTGGAGGAAGGTGCTCTACCGAGACGCCAATTCGGGCGCCGTCGACCTCTCGATGGACCCGCACAATCCCCGTATCCTCTTTGCGGCTTTTTGGCAGGCGCGCCGGAACTTCTGGAACCTGTCGAGCGGAGGGCCCGGAAGCGGCCTTTTTCGCTCGACGGATGGCGGCGAGAGCTGGGCGGAGATTTCGCGGTATCCAGGGATGCCGGCGGGTCCTCTCGGCAAGATCGGAGTTGCGGTGTCGCCCGCCCGCGCGGGCCGCGTCTGGGCGCTGGTGGAGACGGAAGCCGAGAAGACGGGGCTCTACCGATCGGAGGATTACGGCGAGAGCTGGGCGCTCGTCTCGTCCAATCGCGACCTCATGCATCGGCCCTGGTACTACACGCATGTCTTTGCCGATCCCTGTCACGGTGAGACCGTCTACGTCGCCAACCTGGCGCTTTGGAAATCGACCGACGGCGGAAGAGGCTTCACGGAGATCCAGACGCCGCACGGCGACAACCATGATCTTTGGATCGATCCTGCCGATCCGAACCGGATGATCGAGGGAAACGATGGCGGCGCCTGCGTTAGCCTGAACGGCGGTGAGACATGGTCGTCGATCTACAATCAGCTGACGGCGCAGTTCTATCGCATCGACACAGATAACCAGTACCCTTATCGCGTGTACGGCACGCAGCAGGACAACACATCGATCTCAGTGCCGAGCGCCGCCGTCTGGGGCGCGATCACCCTCGGCGACTGCACCTATCCCGGCACCGGGGAAAGCGGCTTTATTGCCGTCAATCCCGAAGATCCGAACATCGTCTATTGCGGCGCGATCGGCTCGAGCCCTGGCGGCGCGGGGGCGCTTCAGCGTTACGATCATCGCACCCGGCAGATCCGGCTGGTCAATGTCTGGCCCGAGGAATCGACCGGCATCGCACCCAAGCACCTGCGATACCGCTTCGCCTGGACATTCCCGATCATCTTCTCACCGCACGACAGCGGCGTTCTCTACGCGGCCGGGAACCACGTGTTCCGCAGCCGCGACGAGGGCACGAGCTGGGACGAAATTTCACCAGATTTGAGCCGCGACGATAAAAGCCGTCAAGGATATTCCGGCGGCGACATCACGCATGAAAGTGCCGGAGCTGAGGTACACGCGACATGCGCGTCGCTCGCCCCATCACCGCACCGGCCGGAGGAATTGTGGGCCTCGACCGATGACGGGCTCGTCCATGTGACGCGGGACGGCGGCAGAAGCTGGCAGAACGTTACGCCGCCCGACATGCCGGAGCTCGCCTATGTCGGGTGCGTCGAGGTCTCGCCGCACGATCCCGACACGATCTATCTCGCGGCGACACGTTACAAGCTCGCGGATTACGGGCCGTACCTGTTCCGCAGCACGGACGGCGGACGGCGGTTCGAGTCGATCAACGGAGATTTCCCGGACGGCGAGATCACCCGTGTCGTGCGTGCGGATCCGGTGCGCAAGGGACTGTTGTTCGTCGGTACCGAGACCGGCGTGTATTTTTCCCTGAACGACGGGCGCAGCTGGATGCGCATGGACGGGAGCCTGCCGGTCGTGCCGGTCTACGATCTGAAGATCAAGGGGACGGATCTGGTGGCCGGAACCCACGGCCGCTCCTTCTGGATCTTGGATGATATCACGCCGCTAAGAAGCTTCGTTGAAGGCAAAGAAGGATGTCGCCTCTTCGAGCCGCGCACGACGGTTCGTACCAAGCTACATTTCGGCGCCCTGCGAAGCCTCCGGCCAAGCGGTGTCGCATTCGCGATCGCCTCCGGAGTAGGCGGCGGCATCCGAACCTTTCTCAAGCCGGACGGGACGAGCGGGCGCGAATATCTCGACGTCGGAGAGAACCCGCCGAACGGCGCGATCATTTATTACTGGCTGGACGAAGGCGTTTCCGGCCCGATTTCGCTCACATTCCGTGACGCCTCCGGGGTCGCGATTGCGATCTTCCGCAGCGACGACACGACCTTGCCGGCCGCGAAGCGCCCGTCGGTTCGCCCCGGGCTCAACCGGTTCGTGTGGGATCTCAAATATCCGGGGCCCGAGACGCTCGATTTGAGCCTGGCCCCTCCGCGCAACAAACCGCTGGCAGAGCCGGCCGAACCGACGGCCGGGCCGACGGTGGTGCCGGGCCGATATCGTGTGGAGATGTCGCTCGGCTCGGAGACGGCGGCCGCGGAGTTCTCGCTCGTGAGGGATCCGCGCCTCTCGACGACGCCGGAGGCGTACCGTGAGCAGTTCGAACTTTTGCGGGGATTGACGGTATCGCTCGGGAAAGTCCACGCGACGGTCAATCACATCCGCCGGCTGAAGCGCCGGCTTGCGGCGCTGGCCGCGGGATCGGTGACCGGCACAGACGACATTGCCGCCCGGGCGGCAGCCGCGGCGGAACAGCTGCTGGCGGTCGAAGCCGTGCTGGTGGACGTCCGTCGCGAGTCGGATCGCGACGTGTTGCGCAACCCTGCGGGCCTCAACGATACTCTCGTGGACTTGATCAACACCGTATCTCTCGCCGACACCGCGCCGACGAAGCAGGCGGCGGCCGTCTCGAAAGAGGTCATGGCGCGCGTCGATGTCGAGATTGGCAACGTCGAGCGGCTCAGCGCAACCGAGGTCGCCACAGTCAATCGCTTGGCCCTGGAGCGGGCGGCTACGCGAGGTTCTTCGGCGAAATGAGCCTACATCGTTCGTTCCGATCGCTGCAGGTTAAGCGCCGTACGAGCGCGACCTAGTCGGTACTGACATCCGGCCAAGTCGGGCGCCGCGCATTAGTGCCTTCGACGCGTCTCGGGCAGAAGCGAAGGGAGTAAGCACCCGATTCACGTCGAGGATCTGCACCATTTGCCGAACGACGGGCGACGGGTTCACCAGCGCCAGTGTGTGCTGATTCCTTTGGCACAGTCGCCGGGAGGCCACGCACTCGCGAAATCCGGCTTCATCAAAGAACGTCACGCGGCCGAGGTCCAAGACAATATGGCGCCCCGCCTGCAGGGCCGTTCGAAGCACGTTGCGCAGCGCCGGAACCGTCGCACGTTCCACGTTTCCCGCCGCAGAGATCACCGCGAGCCCGGGGAAACTCGCGGAGGCCACCGCAAGCCCCAGCGGCTGCCTCAGGTTGCTATTACGCGCGCTCCGAGTGTTGCCGACCGACAGAATGGGACGCCGGGCACGGCGTCCGCGGACGAAATCCAATCTCGCTGCCATCGTTCGCGGGGAAGCAGGGAGAAGAGCGACACGCTGCAATGTCTGCTGCATTGGGACGGTCACCTCTGCTGCGATGTTGGGTACTATGTCGCAAGCGGTTTCGCCGCCTGGTTCCCTCGTTCCTTTGTGGTGTGGCGATCGCTGGTAGGACCCGCGCGGCCATTTTTTGATGGATCGGGCTCCCGAGAAGCCCCACATTGGCTAACTGACCGCCGCGGCCGTGGCCCATCCGAGCGTCTCACGGCAGCGAGAACGCCCAGTCGTTCCGCTGCAGCCGTGCCTCCAGTTCCGCGATGCGGGCGTCCCGCTCGGCCAGTTGGTCGAGCAGCCACGCCACGTCATGTTCGGCATCGGGGTAGTGTGACAGGTAACCCCAGCACCGTAGTTTCTGTTCGATGTCGCGGAGGCGCTCGGCGTCGGTCACGCCGTTGCGTTCCAGATGTTCGGTAGAAGCCTCCTGCCGAACAGCAACGAGCGAGGACCGTGTAGAGGGCAAAACAAATTCAGGGCACAGGTCCGCAGCGATTCGGAGGGGACGATGGAGTTGAACCGCCGTTTCACCGCCATCTTACGAAGGAGCCGCGACAAGGGTGCATGGACTACGTTGTGCGGCCCGAGTCGGTCGAGTTCTTTCGGACTCGTGGGTGCCTGAAGCAACGGATAGGCTAGGCCGAAGTCATTTCACAGATCCCGAATAAACTTGGACTTCCGCGGGGAAATTAGTCTCAAATGCATGCAGGCGGCGGCTTCGACAAGATCTGACCACGGATGAGTCGACGGTCATGGAGGCATATTCATGCCGAGAGAAAGGGAACGTCGCATCGGGTTCGTCGGGTTGGGCTCGATGGGGTCGCGCATGGCTCGGCGGTTGCTCGATCGGGGCGTTCCGGTGACGGTCTACAATCGCACCCCGGGCAAGGCCGAGCCGCTGGGCAAGGCGGGCGCGTCGCTTCGTGATACTCCGGCGGCAGTGGCCGAGCAGTCCGACGCGGTGCTGTACTCGCTCGCGGACGACGCGGCGGTGAGCGACGTGGTGCTCGGCGCCGGCGGTCTGTTGGGGGGCGCACGGGCGGGGACCGTCTTCATCGATCTCAGTACGGTGCTTCCGGAAACGTCGCGGGCGATGTCCTCGGCCGCCTTCTCCAAGGGCGTGGCCGTGATGGACGCTCCCGTGTCCGGGAGCACGCCGCAGGCGGAACAGGGCACGTTGGTGATCTTCGTTGGGGGTGACCGGGCCGTCTATGAAGAGCAGAGGTCAATCCTGGATGTGCTCGGCCACCACATCTACATGGGCCGCCACGGTGCCGGGACCACCATGAAACTGGTCACGAACACGTTGCTGGGCCTGGGCATGGAGGCACTGGCTGAAGCAACCGCCCTCGGTCGAAAGGCCGGCTTGGACACCGAGGTCATGCTTGACGCGCTGGCGCAGACCAGCGTGGTGTCGCCGTCGCAGAAGGCAAAGTTCGAGAACATGATGCGCGGCGAGTATCCGGCGACGTTTGCGCTGCGCTTGATGTCCAAGGACTTCGGACTGGTGCTTCGGCTGGCCGAGTCGCTTTCGGTCGCGATGCCGGCCGCGGCCGTGGCGCGGCAGATGGACCTCATCGAACAGGCCCGCTCCGGCGGGCGCGAGGAAGATTTCTCAGCGGTGATCCGGACGCTTCACGAGCTCGCGGGTTCGCCGTCGTGACGGGCGGCCGGCAGGGATCGGTCCCCGGTCGGCGCGGCAATGCCACCAGCCGCGGTCGCGAGAAGTGATGACCGCTCTTGCTGGCCAACGGACTCGTGACCCACCGGCTCGCGTCCCGTCCGCACCGTGGGCCAGTCCTCCGCAGTCCGCGGACGGCGCTGGCACGGCGACGCGGCGTGGTCAACCGCGCACATTTCGAGTATGCGGGTCATGATGACGTCGTGAAAGGCTCGGTCCGCCCGCCGTCAAACCCTCCCACATTGTCCGACCGGAGGGAACGTGGGTGAGCATTCTTGCGGTCAGCGACGAAGTCGATGACGCGCTTCTGGGGGACGTCCGTTCCGAGCGCTGCGCCGGAGTCCGGTTGATCGTTTCCTGCGGCGATCTGCCGGCGGATTACCTCGAGGCGCTCGCCGACCGGTATGCCGTCCCGATGCTCTACGTCCGGGGCAACCACGATCTCCGCTACCGGGAGACTCCGCCTCCCGGCGACGATCTCGACGGGCGCGTCATCGCCGAGGCCGGCTTGCGCCTGCTGGGGTTCGAGGGGTGCATGTGGTACAACGGGGAGGGGGTGCAGTACACCGAGCGCGAGATGTGGTGGCGCGTTCTGCGGGCACGGCCGCTGGTGTGGCGGGCCGGGGGTGTGGACGTCATCGTCACGCACGCGCCCCCCGCCGGTATTCACGACGGCACCGACCTGGCCCACACCGGCTACCGGACGTTTCGGAAGCTCCTCGAGACGCTGCGGCCGCGTTACTTCATCCACGGCCACAACCACCTCTCCTATGTGCCCCAAGGCGCGCGGGCGACCGTAGTGGGAGAGACCACCGTGGTCAACGCCTACCGCTCCGTGGTCCTTCCGCTCGAGGCGCCGGCGCGCCGGCAGACCATCCCGTGACGCCGCGCCGGCTCAAGGAGTTCGAGGAGATCCAGCAGGCGCACGGCGCTCTCGCCGCCCGACCGCTTGGGGTGATCCCGGTGCCGGTGGATGAGATCGTCGGCAGCGTCGGACGGGCCCGCTACTTTCCCCGCGGCCTGCGCGCCGGGAGCGGCCTCACCCCATCTCGCGTTCGCCGGCTCGTCCGGGCGCTCGACCGCGGGGAGGTGCTGCCTTCCGTGCTCCTTTATCGGATCGGGCACGAGTATTTCATCGCCGACGGCCACCACCGGGTCGCGGCCGCCCGGCTCGTCGGGCAGCAGTACGTGGACGCCGAGGTGGTGGCGTACCTCTCCGAGACGGACCGCCCGGAGGATGTCGTCGCGCGGGAGCGCGTGCGGTTCGAGCAGCAGACCGGCCTCACGACGATCGTGCTGCACGAGGTCGGCCAGTATCCGAAGCTCCTGCGGTGGATCGAAGACTTCCGGCGCCAGCGGGGCCGCTCCCTGCGGAGCGCGGCGCGCGAGTGGTACAACGGCGTCTATCTGCCGGCCGTCCAGGACCCCGCGTTCCGGCGGCTCCTGCGGTTGTTTCCGGGCCGGTCGCCCGGCGACGTGTTCGTGTACGTGGGCGATCACAAGTGGATCCTGAGCAAAGCCGCCGGGCAGGACGTCGGGATGCGGGCGGCGATCGAGAGCTTCGCGCAACGGATCGTACACGCCCGGGGCCCCCGCGGGTTTGCGCGCTGGCTCGAGGGACTATCCATCCTTCTGGCGAAGCGGTCGGGCGCTGCTTCGCGGACGAGGCCGAGCGGTCCGGCCGGACACTGAGCGAGCCGCTGTCCGAGGGACCTCGTCCGACGAGTGGCGCCGCCTGCGCCGGCCGCCTGACTTCGACGAGGTCAATTACGAGGTCACGCCGGAGTGGGCTGTGTTCCACCTCGTCGAGCACGAGGCGGGTCATGCATTCCAGATCAGTTCTCTGAAGGCCCGCGGTACTCGCATGCTGGCAGCGCAGAACACACGGGCCTAACCGATCCCCTGCCGTTTACCCCCGTCCGAGGGCGACCGGGATTCGCCGGCGACGCCGCCGGCGCGCTTATAGATCAGGTTTGGTCGTCCGGGTCGTCGCGCGGCGGCATCGGTCCCGAAGATGGCCCCTCGGTGCTGTCGCCCATCTCCGCGGCCTCCACCGCCCCGCCGCTCGGCTCCAGCTCGGCCTTCGTCGCTTCCCACTCGGCCAGAAGCTCCTCCTCGTCGGTGAACGCACGAGCGGAGACGGCGTTTCTACGATGGTCGCGCCTCACGATGACGCCAAATGCCGCGCCGAGGACGGCCCAGTCCTCGGCGTCGATCTCGTCTCGCGCGGGTGCCGCGTTCGCCTCGATCTGCTCCCTGAGGCGTCGTGCGATATCCGCCCCGTCTCGCAGTAACCCGGCCCAGATATCTCCCCCCGGACCGGTCGCCCAGTCATCCGCGTCTTCCTCGGCCACGGCGTACAGGAGATTCGTGAGCGGCGCGGCCAGTTCGCGACTCGTGTCCATCTACGGCGTCCTCTCCGGTGGAATCCCGCGCACCCCACCCATGAACGGCTCGAGCAGTTTGGTGAACTCCATCGGGAACACGAATTTCGTGGCCGGGCCCGCTCCGAGGGCCTTGAGGGCCTCCAGGTACTGGAGGCTCATCGTATTCGTGTCCACGGTCTTGGCGCTGCTGAAGATCCTGTCGAGCGCAAGCGAGAACCCCTCCGCCCGGAGGATCGCGGCCTGACGGTCGCCCTCGGCCTTGAGGATGGCCGACTGCTTTTCTCCCTCGGCGATGGTGATGGCGGCCTGTTTCTTCCCGTCGGCCTCCGTCACGAGCGCGCGCCGGCTCCGTTCGGCGGACATGACCTGATTGATCCGGTCGCGCTGGGTCAGGGCTTCGTCGAGGCTGAGGTCGCCGATCACCGCGCGCAGCCCGGTCGTGGCGATCCCCTGGGCGGCGCCGGCGAAGTTGCCCACCT
>DASYZR010000040.1 GCA_035945995.1 bacterium | reverse complement strand
CCGCTCGTCGTCGCCGCACGCCGCTTCCCGAACGTCTCCGGCGTTTTCGTTCCCACGACCGGGCCGCGGCGGCATCGCGTGCTCATCGTCCAGACGGGCCGGGTGACCGCCTCGCCGCAACTCGTCGAGAGTGTCGCGCTCGCGGCGATCGACCGCGCGGCGCAGGGCGCGATCGGTCCGCATTGAGCGCGGGCAGAGGAAGGGAGACACGATGATGTCCGCGGTCCGGATCGAGCGCCTCGGCGAGCACGTCGGCGATACCGTCGAAATTCACGGCTGGCTCTACAACCTCCGCAGCAGCGGCGCGATCCATTTCCTGCTCGTGCGCGACGGCACCGGCCTGGTGCAGGCCGTCGCCGTGCGGGCCGATCTGCCCTCGGACGTGTTTGCGGCCATCGGTGCCCTGACCCAGGAGTCGTCGATCATCGTGGAGGGGACCGTTCGGGAGGACCGCCGCGCACCGGGCGGGTACGAGCTGTCGTTGCGGAGCCTGCGCGTCGTGCAGCTGGCCGAGGCGTATCCGATCACGCCGAAGGAACACGGCGTCGATTTCCTCATGGACCACCGGCACCTGTGGCTTCGCAGCAGCCGGCAGTGGGCCATTTTGCGGGTGCGGGCGGAAATTGAGCGGGCCATCTGCGACTATCTGGACGGCGAGGGCTACATCCGGATGGATACGCCGATCCTGACCCCCGCCGCCTGCGAAGGCACGTCCACGCTGTTCGACACCCCATACTTCGAGACGCACGCCTACCTGGCCCAGAGCGGCCAACTGTACAGCGAGGCGAGCGCGGCCGCGTTCGGCCGCGTGTACTGCTTCAGTCCCGCCTTCCGGGCCGAAAAGTCGAAGACGCGGCGGCACCTGACCGAGTTTTGGATGATCGAACCCGAGGCGGCCTATCTCGACCTCGAGGGCTGCATGGCCCTCGCCGAAGGCCTCGTCGCCTCTGTCGTCGGCCGCGTGCTCGAGCGCCGCGGGGGCGAGCTCCGGGCGCTCGAGCGCGACCTCGCGCCGCTCGAGCGGGTGCGGCCCCCGTTTCCGAGGATCACCTACGACGAGGCGGTGGCGCGGCTTAAAGCCGCCGGGCATCCGATTGCCTGGGGCGACGACTTCGGCGGGGACGAGGAAACCGTGTTGAGCAAGGCCTTCGACCGACCGGTGTTCGTCACGCACTACCCGACGCAGTGCAAAGCCTTCTACATGCAGCCGGATCCCGCGCGGCCCGACGTCGTGTTGGGCGCCGATCTCCTGGCGTCGGAAGGCTACGGCGAGATCGTCGGGGGAGGGCAGCGGATCCACGATTTCGCGCTCTTGGAACGGCGCCTCGACGAACACCGGCTGCCCCGCGATCAGTATGCCTGGTACCTCGACCTCCGACGGTACGGCTCCGTCCCGCACAGCGGGTTCGGGATCGGGATCGAGCGGAGCGTGGCCTGGATCTGCGGCCTCGAGCACGTCCGCGAGACGATTCCGTTCCCGCGTCTGCTGAACCGGCTCTACCCGTGACACGCCGATGGCGGACGTTGAACGCATCCTGATCGTCGGCGGAGGAATCGCCGGCCTCACGCTCGCCGGCGCCCTGCACCAGCGGGGATTTCGGCCGGAACTCGTAGAGCGCAGTCCCTCCTGGGACGAGATCGCCGTCGGGGCGGGGATCGGCGTGCAGCCCAACGCCATGCGCATTCTGCGCGCGCTCGGTCTGGATCGGGCGGTGGAGGCCGCCGGTTGGATCAACCCCCGGTGGTGTTTCTGCGACCAGCAGGGCGACGTACTCTGCGAAACCGATCTAGAGGCGCTGTGGGGCGACGTGGGACCTTGGGTCGCGATCGAGCGAACCAAGCTCCATCACGTGTTGGTCGCGGGCGCGGCGGCCGTGCCTCAGCGACTCGGTGTGTCCGTCACGTCGTTGACGCAGCACCGTCGCGGTGCCTCGGTCGGGTTTAGCGATGGTTCGTCGGCCGACTACGATCTCGTCGCCGGGGCCGACGGCATCGGGTCTACCGTGCGTACGCTGACGCTCAACACCGCGCGGCCGGCCGATCTCGGCGCGATGAATTGGCGCGGGATTGCGCCGATCCGCCCGCGCGGCCTGACGACCCTGCGATTCCTGCTGGGCGATGCGTGCTTTTTCGGCCTGACCCCGGTGAGCGAGGGGCGCACGTATGGCTTCGGCTACGTCATGCAGCCGAAGGTTCGCGACCCCGTCGCGGGCCGGCTGGCACGCCTTCGCGCCCGCTTTGCGGAGTTCGGGGATCTCGTGCGGGAATATCTCGGCGCCCTGGAGCGGGATGAACAGGTCCACTGTTCGGCGATGGAGTGGGTCGATGTCGATGAGTGGTACACGGGCCGGGTGGTGCTCATCGGCGACGCCGCGCACGCCAGCTCACCGCTGATGGGCCAGGGAGGCTGCATGGCGATGGAGGACGCGTACGTGCTCGCCGAAGTGTTGCGTTCGGCGGCCACCATGGAGAGCGCCCTGAGTACGTATGTCGGCCGCCGCAAACCGCGGGTCAAGTGGGTCCAGCAGCAAAGTATGGCCACGGCAGAAGCGTTACGCATGCCCCCCGCCGCTCGGAACGCCGCGTTGCGCGAACGAGGAGATCAGATGATGCGGTCGCGCTTCGGTCCACTCATTCCGGCACCCTAACCAACCCGGGCCCCCCCGCGGTTCATTGACGCGAAGCCGCTTGACCGGATAAAACGACTGTATTAAACTGTTGTTTGAAATGAACCGTCCAACCTCCCACACCAGGGCGCACCGGGCGCCGGCATCGACACAGCCGGGCTCCGACGATACCCGCGAGAAAGTGCTCAAGGCCGCGGAGGAGATGTTCGCGGAGCGCGGCTTCCACGGGGCGACGGTGCGCGAGATCTGCCTGCGCGCCGGGGCCAACGTGGCCGCGGTCAACTACTACTTCGGGGACAAGCTCAATCTCTATACCGAGGTGCTGCGGCGGTTCGTCCGCACGCTGGACGTGGAGGCCGCCTTGGCCGATCGCACCGCGTCGCCCGAGGAGCTGCTGCGGACGCTCATCCGGATGCGGCTGCGGAGCGTGTTCGCGTCGGAGCACCCGGATTGGCCGTTTCGCGTGTTGTTGCACGAGTGGGTGCAGCCGACCCCGGCGATGGACCGCGTGGCGAACGAGACCCTCCGGCCGATGTACGACCGTCTCCGCGGGATCGTCGGGGCGATCCTCGGAGTGCCGCCGGACGACGAGAAGACGCGCCTGTGCGTCCACAGCATCATCGGGCAGGCCATCCACTACATTCAGGGACGGCCGATTCTCGCGCGCATGTGGCCGGAGCTCGAGATGACCCCCGCTCAAGTGGACCGGATCGCGGACCACATCGCCGACTTCTCGCTCGCGTATCTCCGGCAGTTCAAATCCGAGCACCGGCGCGCGGCGCCGGTGGTCCGAGGACGGGAACGGACATGAGCACGCCCCAGGCCGCCGGCACGCCCTCGCCGGCGGCGGCGCCGCCCGGCGGAACGCGGCCCCGCGTCCGCCCCCCGAGAGGGGCAGGCCGGCGGCCGAAGCTTCTGCCGGTGGTCGTCGTGCTCGTGCTCACGGCGGCCGCGGTGTGGGTCTGGCGCACCTTCTTTGCCGCGCCCGCGGTGCCGGACAGCATCGTCACGCTGAGCGGCCGGATCGAAGGCGACGATTCCGCGATCGCCCCGAAGGTCGCCGGCAAGATCCTCGAGATCCGGGTGCAGGAAGGCGACAGCGTGCGGGCCGGCGACGTGATCGCGGTCCTCGACGACAGTCAGATCCGGGCCCAGGAAGACCAGGCCACCGCGGCGCTCGAGACCGCGGCGGCGCAGGCGCAGGCGGCCCGCGATCAAGTCGCCGTCCTCCAGCAGCAGGTGCAGCAGAACCAGCTCGAGTCGGCTCAGGCGGTCACCGACGCGCAGGGGCGGGTCCGGCAGGCCCAGGCCGAGCTCGCGACGGCCGAAGCGAATCTCGCGCAGCAGCAGGCCGCCTACCAGAACGCCGTCTTTAACCGGGACGCGTACACGCGGCTCGCGCAGCAGGGGGCCGTGTCCCAGCAGCAGCGCGTCCAGGCGGTGACGGCCGCGGAGCAGCAGGCGGCCGCCGTCGCCGCATCGCGGCGGCAGGTCGACGCCGCGCGCGGCGCCCTCACCGCGGCCGAGGCGAGCCTCACCAACCCCGCCATCCGGAACGCCGCGACCACGCAGGTGCAGAAGCAGATCCTGCAACAGGAGGCGACGATCGCCAGCGCCAACGCGCAGGTGACCCAGGCCCGCGCAAAGGTCGCCGAGGCGGAGGCCAACCGCCGGGACCTGGTGATCCGGGCGCCGTTTGGCGGGACTGTGATCACCCGGGCCGCGGAACCAGGCGAGGTCGTGACGGCCGGCACGGCGATCGTGACCCTCCTCAATCTGGGCCAGGTGTACCTCCGCGGGTTCGTTCCGGAAGGCTTGATCGGGAAGGTCAAGATCGGCCAGCCGGCGCACGTGTACCTCGACTCCAATCCCAACCGGCCGGTCGACGCCTACGTGATGCGGATCGACCCCGAAGCCACGTTCACGCCGGAAAACACCTATTTCCGCGAGGACCGCGTGAAGCAGGTGGTCGGCGTCAAGTTGCAGCTCGCGGGCGCGTTCGGGTATGCGAAGCCCGGCATGCCCGCCGACGGGGAGATCCTGGTCCAGGGCCGGGCGTGGCCGAAAGGCTGGAAAGGGTGGCACAGCCAGTGACCCCCGCGCGGACGGTCGACGACCGCCCGCGGACGGCGCCGGCACAGCCGGCGATCCGCGTGCAGGATCTCTCGAAGCGGTACGGCCGCATCGAAGCGGTGCGCGGGATCGCCTTCGAGGTCCGCCCGGGCGAGATCTTCGGCCTGATCGGGCCCGATGGCGCGGGCAAGACGTCGACGTTCCAGATCCTCGCCGGCGTCATGGAAGCCACGCGCGGCACGGCCGACGTGTTCGGCGGCCCGGCGCGCGGCGCGCGCGCGGCGACGGGCTACCTCACCCAGACGTTCAGCTTGTATCCTGACCTGACCGTGGATGAAAATATCCGCTACACGGGCGACCTGCGCCACGTGCCCGCCCATGAGGCCGCATCCCGCGGGCACCGGTACCTCCGGATGTTCGGCATGGACCGGTTCGCGGGCCGCCTCGCGGGACAGCTGAGCGGCGGCATGAAGCAGAAGCTGGCGCTGGCCTGCGCGCTGGTGCCCGAGCCCCGCGTGCTGCTGCTCGACGAACCAACCACCGGGGTGGATCCGGTCTCGCGGCGCGAGTTCTGGGACGCCCTGGCCCATCTCGCCGCCGACGGTCTCACCATCCTCGTCGCCACGCCCTACCTCGACGAAGCCGAACGCTGCCATCGCGTGGCGCTGATGCATCTCGGAGCACTGCGCGACATCGGGACCCCCGTGGAACTGCGGACGCGCCTCCGCGCGCAGCGGCTCGAAATCCGCACGCCCAAATTGGACGAGGCCGAGCGTGCCCTCGCCGAGGCGGCCGCCTTGGGGGGGACGATCCTCGACGTCCAACGGTTTGGAGACCGCCTCGACCTGCTCACGCCCGACGCGGCCGCCGCGGAACGCCTCCTGCGCGACACGCTCGGCCGGTCCGGGCTCGCGATCGAAGACGTGCGCGTGGACACCCCGACCCTCGAAAACACGTTTGTCGCAACCCTCCGCAGCCTCGGTCAGGAGCCGCAGGCCGCGCCCTTTCCCGCGCGCCGCGCGCACGGGGACCGGACCGGGCAGACCGCGATCGGCGCCGTCGATCTGACGAAGCGATTCGGCGCGTTCACCGCGGTCAACGCCGTCAACCTCGAGGTGCACTACGGCGAAGTGTACGGACTCCTGGGCGCCAACGGGGCGGGCAAGACCACGACGATCAAGATGCTCTGCGGCCTGCTGGAACCAAGCGGGGGAGAGGTCGAGCTCGCCGGCGAGCGCGGCAGCCTGCGCTCGACGGCGGTGCGGCAGCGGGTCGGCTACATGTCGCAAAAGTTCTCCCTGTACAACGACCTCACGATCGAGGAAAATTTGAATTTCTTCGCCGGCGTCTACAGCGTGCCCCCGGAGGAGCGCGAGGAGAAGCGCCGGTGGGTCCTCGCGTTTTCAGGCCTCGAGGGCAAGGAACGAGAGATCACGGGGCGCCTGCCCGGCGGATGGAAGCAGCGCGTGGCGTTCGGCGCCGCGATCATGCACGAGCCGGACGTCCTCTTTCTCGACGAGCCGACCTCCGGTGTGGATCCACTCGCCCGCCGCGCCTTCTGGGCCATGATCAACCGGCTGGCCGATGCCGGAACGGCGATCCTGGTGACCACCCACTACCTCGAAGAGGCGGAGCAGTGCAACCGCATCGGACTCATGGTCGCCGGCGAGCTCGTCGCCGAGGGCGCCCCCGATGACATCAAGCGCCGGGAGATGGCGCACCGGCACCTGCTGGAGGTCAACGTGGACCAGCCGCAGCGCGCGGTGGACCTGCTGAAGCAGGGAACGGAGGCCTGGCGGATCTCGCTGTTCGGCGACCGGCTCCACGTCATCACCGACCAGGACGCCGGGCGGGGCATCCGCACCCTCACGGACACGCTCGCGGCCGGCGGGGTGCGCGTCCTCGCCGCTCGCGAAGGACGGTTCTCGCTGGAAGACGTCTTCATCAGCATCGTCGAGCGCGCACGGCTGGAGGGCAAAGTTGCCTCGGACGACGGGGCCTGATCGATGACGCGGGCCCTGGCCCAGACGAGGAAGGAGCTGATCCAGTTCCTCCGTGACCGGCTGTCGCTCGTCCTGGCCCTCGTGTTGCCGCTCGGGCTCGTCCTGCTGCTGGGCCGGGCGTTCTCGTTGTCCGTCAGCAGCGTGCCGATCGTGGTCCAGGACCTCGACCAGTCCACGGCCTCGCAGCGGCTGGTCGACGCGTTTCGCGCGTCGCTGACGTTCCACGTGGTACCGTGGCCGGTCGACCGCCAACCGGACCGGGCCCTCGTCCTGAACGCCGCCCGCGCCGTCCTGATCATCCCGCCGTACTTCGGCCGCGACGTCGCGCGTGGAGATCCGGCGGCCGTCCAACTCCTGGTCGACGGCTCGGATGCCAATACTGCCAGGCTGGTGGCCGGCGATGCCGGCACGATCGTCCAGGCCTATAATGCGGGGTCGGTGGGGATCGGGCACCCCGCGCCGGTCCAGACGGCGATCCGCCTCTGGTTCAATCCCGGGGAATCGACGCCCAAGTTCTACGGGCCGGGCATCTTCGTCATGGCGCTGTCGATGTTCCCGGCGCTGCTCGCCACGCTCGCCATGGCGAAGGAGGGGGAGCAGCGAACGATCCTCCAAGTCTACGTGTCCAGCATCTCCGCGCACGAGTTCCTGCTCGGCAAGATCCTCGCGTTCGTGGCCGTCGCGCTCACCGAAGCGCTCGTCCTGCTGCTCTTACTGTTCACCGATTTCGGCGTCCGCTTCGCCGGCGACCCGACGCCGTTTCTCGTGGCGACCGTGCTCTACGCCTTCTGCGTCGCGGCCTTCGGCACGATGGTGGGCGCGGCGGTCCCGAACCAGGCCGCCGCGATGCAGGCGGTGGCCTTCGGGGGCTTCCTCCTCGTGATGCTGCTGTCCGGCCTCTTGTTCCCGATCGAGAATATCCCCGCCGGTCTTCGCTGGATCAGCAATCTGGTGTGGGGGCGGTATTACATTGAGGTTGTGCGCGACGCGTTTCTACAGGCCGGCGGGTGGGTGACGACGTGGTACAAGGTTCTGATCATCGGCGTGATCGGGACGATCTTCTACGGAGTGGCGTGGCGGACGATGCGCCGGATGCAGCTCCCGGATTGAGCGGCGGATGAGCGCGCTCCTCGGCGGGCTCGTCTCGGGCCGCTTCCGCGCCCTCCTGGCGAAGGAGTTCCGGCAGATCCTCCGCGACCGCCGTCTGGTCTTCTCGCTCACCGTCGCCCCGGTCCTCCAGCTGCTGCTCCTGGGATCGGTGCTGAACGCGGACGTGTCGAACGTGAGCCTGGGCGTGGTCGACGACAGCGGCACCCCGGAGAGCCGCGAGCTGGTGGCCGAACTCACCCAGAGCCGGAGCTTCCGCCTGGGCGGGTATTACCTCTCCGCGGACCGTCTCGGGGCGGCGATCAGCCGGGGGACGATCGACGCCGGCGTCGTCATCCCCCACGACTTCGCCCGCGACCTCGTGCGCGGCCGTCCGGTGACCGTGCAATTTCTGTTGAACGCGATGAACGTGAACACCGCCCAGATCAGCCGCGGGTACGCCGAAGGCGTGGTGCAGGCCTACAGCGCCGGGCTCGCGGCGCAGGGCCTGCACGCGACCTTCCGGCGGATCGCCGCGCCGGCCGTGAGCGAACGGGGGGCGGTGGTCCTCGCTCCGGCCTTCCTGTTCAACCCCGGTCTCGTGAGCTCGTGGTTCATCACGACCGGGGTGTTCGGGATGCTGCTGATTCTGAACGGCACCCTCATCTCGTCCACCGTCATGCTGAAGGAGCGTGAGTTCGGCACGATCGAGCAGCTCCTGATGTCTCCGGCCAGCACCGCCGAGGTCATTCTCGCCAAGATCGCGCCGGTGTTTGTCCTCCTGTCCGCGATGGCGCTCCTCGCGCTGGGGCTGATCCGGGTGGCTTTTCACGTCCCGTTTCAGGGCAGCGTGATCGTGGTGTTGGGCGGGTCCGGGTTGTGCCTGCTCTCCGGCATCGGGCTCGGGACCCTGCTCGCGACCTTCACGCAGTCCGCGGCGCAGGCGCTGCTCACGGTGTTCTTCATCAACCCGCCGCTGACGTCCCTGTCCGGAGCCCTCATGCCCGTGGAGGCGATGCCGCGGTGGATGCAGCCGCTCGTGGTCGTGAACCCGATCTATCACTTCGGCCGGATCACCCGCGGCGCCCTGATCAAGGGCAGCGGGTTCGAAACGCTCTGGCCGAACTTCGTGGCGCTCCTGGTGTTCACCGCGGTCCTGCTCTCGCTAAGCGTCTGGCGGTTTCGCCGGCAGCTCGGCTGAGGCCGTCGCGGGCCCGCCGCACCCGCCGCACGCGGGCGGTTGTGACGTCTCCCGGCATATGGTATACTCCTAGCGGCATCAAGTCGGCGCGTCTGCGGGGAGTGGGTAGTTGCACCCACTCTTTCGTTTCTTAGGGGCGTTCCGGGGCGGCGCGGGCGGTGAACGGGAACAGGCGGCGGGAAATGGCAAGCCAGATCGAGACGCTGGCCGTGCCGATCGGGGCCCGGATGGGTCTTGAGATCGTGGACGTCGAGGTCTCGGGCGACGTCCGGCATCCGGTCGTCCGCGTTCTGGTCGATGCCGACCGCGGGGCCGGGGTTGAAGACTGCGCGCGGCTGAACGAGGCGCTCAGCCGGGAGCTCGATCTCTACGATCTACCGATCGAGCGCTACATGCTCGAGGTGGCGAGCCCGGGGCTGGACCGGGCCCTCCGGAAGCCGGGCGAGTTCGTCCGGTTCGCCGGGCGGGCGGTGGCGGTCACCACGCACGCCCCGGTCGACGGACAGCGCCGCTTTCGCGGGCGCCTGCTGGGGCTGGTCGACGGACGAGCCGCCGTGCAACTGGAGGACGGGCGCGAGGTACGCTTCGGCCTGGACGAGATCGCGCAGGCGCGCCTGGTCGTCGAGGAGGACGTGTTGCGCCAAGACTTGAGGCGCGCCTAGGCCCCGAGGGTGCCCCCTGAGGGGGCGGGCGGCCGGTGGGTGGTGGAGGTGCCCGGTGAACAATCAGGAGTTGATTCGGGCGGTTCGGCAGCTCGAAGAGGAGAAGGGCCTCAGCACGGACGTGCTGGTCGAGGCCATCGAGGCCGCGCTGCTCTCGGCGTACAAGAAAAATTTCGGGCAGGCCGCGCAGAACATCCGCGTCGAGCTGGACCGTGAGACGGGCGAACAGCACGTGTACAGCGTGCGGACAATCGTCGGCGAGGTGGTGGACCCGAACTTGGAAGTGCCGCTCGCCGAGGCGCGGCAGTGGGATCCCGACAGTCAGATCGGCGATATCGTCGAGGTCGAGGTGACGCCGAAGGACTTCGGCCGCATCGCGGCCCAGACGGCGAAACAGGTCATCGTGCAGCGCATCCGGGAAGCCGAGCGCGACATGGTGTACCGGGAATTCCGGGACCGCGAAGGCGACATCGTCACCGGCACCGTGCAGCGCGTCGAGCGCCGGAACGTGTACATGGATCTCGGCCGCATCGAGGCCGTGCTGCCGCCGACGGAACAGGTGCCGCGCGAGGGGTATCGGCAGAACGACCGCGTGAAGGCCTACGTCGTCGAGGTCAAGCAGGGGAACCGCGGACCGCAGATCGTCGTCAGCCGAACGCACCCGGGGCTGCTCAAGCGGCTGTTCGAGCTGGAAGTGCCGGAGATCTACGAAGGCATCGTCGAGATCAAGGCGATCGCCCGCGAGGCCGGCGCCCGCAGCAAGGTCGGCGTCCTCTCGCGCGACCGCAACGTCGACGCGGTCGGCGCGTGCGTGGGGCCAAAGGGGACGCGGGTCCAATCGATCGTCGACGAGCTGCGCGGCGAAAAGATCGACATCGTTCCCTGGTCGGCCGATCAGGCGACGTTCGTGGCCAGCGCCCTCAGTCCGGCGAAGGTGATCCGGGTCGAAATCCACGACGAGACGAAGACGGCGCTGGTGGTCGTGCCCGACAACCAGCTGTCGCTGGCCATCGGGAAGGAAGGACAAAACGCCCGGCTCGCCGCCAAGCTGACGGGCTGGCGAATCGATATCAAGAGCGAGTCCCAGATCAAGGAGCTCGAGGCCCGGAAGATCTTCGCGGATCTGCCGGTGGAGGAGCCCGCGGCCGACACGCAGCCCGCGGCCGAGGCCGGCGCTCCGGCGGCCGAACCGGCCGCGGAGGAACCGGTGGGGCCCGCGGCGCAGCACGAGCCGGCTCACGCCGAGCAGCTCGGGACCGAAGGACAGGGCGAGCGGCCGGCGCAACACGCGGGCGATCGGGCGGGCAGGGGTTAGCGGGGTGCCGAAAGTACGCAGGGTGCCGCAGCGGCAGTGCGTCGCGTGCGGGCAGGTCCGGCCCAAACGGGAACTGGTGCGGATCGTTCGGACGCCGGCCGGTGACGTGCGCGTCGACGCCACGGGAAAAGTCTCGGGGCGCGGCGCCTACGTGTGCCCGGACGATGCGTGCGTGGACCGCGCCGTGCGCGGAGGACGGCTCGCCGGCGCGCTCGCGCAGCCGCTGGCGGAGGACATCGGACAGCGCCTGCGCGAAACGATTGTCCGGCCGGCCCCGGCCCGGGCGCCGGTGGTACGGCGCGTGTCACTTCGGGAACAGCGAACGCGTTCGGATGGTGAAACGGAGGGGTCCTGGTGAAGGTACACGAGCTGGCCAGGGAACTCGGCCTGACCAGCAAGGAACTAATCGACCGGCTGGAGGCCATGAAGGTCTCGGTCCGCAACCACATGTCCGTACTCGACGCGGATACCGTGGCGCGGCTCCGGCGCGGGGCCGCGGCCCCGGCCGCCTCTCCGGCCGGCACGCCACCCCCCTCGCCGGAGCCGGCGCGCGGGCCGGGCCGAGCCGTCGCCGACGACAAGGTGCGGCAG
>DASYZR010000039.1 GCA_035945995.1 bacterium | reverse complement strand
GATGGTGGAGGCGGCGGGAATCGAACCCGCGTCCTAGAGCCGCGAGGGCAGAGCGTCTACGCGCGTAGCCTGCGCTTTGATTTCGCGAGACCGGTCTCCCGCAGACCGGATACCGATCCCGCTAGCTCTCTCAGTCTTAGCCGGTCCTCCCGGAGCGAAGGGGCCCGGAGCAGCCGGCTTCGTGGCGCCCACTCCCCG
Organism: bacterium; assembly: GCA_035945995.1. Classification (NCBI taxonomy): domain Bacteria; species bacterium. Next base: position 17,317 of record DASYZR010000039.1, on the reverse strand, counting down.
CCCGCCGGCACTGCGGGGGGAGCGTCGCTACTTAATTAAGCAGCGAGTGCGAGCTGTGTATCGGCGTGTATGCGCCGTCCGGTTGTTTAACGAGGACCCGGACCACCTCGGCGCGCAACCCTGCTTCTGCCTGCCCAGTCGAAACCGTTCGCCCCCAACGTGTCCGTGCGGCGCTCGCGATCCGCGCGGATCTATTTCTCCTCTATTCTACCATGACGGCCGCTGGGGCAGCGACCGCCGAGACCCGTGCCGGGCCGCCTCAAAACGGCCCGATGCGTCCCCCTACCCGCTCTTCCCGTGCAGCATCGCAAGCAGCCGGTCGAGCAGCCGTTCGCCGTCGGCGCGAATCGCGTTATGCTCGTATTCGTTGGTGATCCACGTCTTCGTACCGCGGATCATCGCCGCCGTTTCCTCAGAATAGGCCCGCTCGACGTACATGTCGTCGTAATAGATCGCCGCCACACAGGGAACCCGGTTCGAGCGCAACACGGCGGGATCATAGAGCGCCGGCCAGCCGTCGTATCGCGCCAGAAGCTCCGCCGTCTCCCGCAGCGGCGCAAGACGGCGATAGTCTTCGAACATCCACGGAAAAATCATTTCCCCGGTGAAGATCAGACGGCGGTCCCGCACGGGCGCAAAATCTGGAAACTCGGGGAGCACCCGCGCGGCGGACCAATTCGAAGCCTGTTGCTCACAATAGCAGGCCTCGTGGAGAATCGCGTAGAGGGGGTTGGTGTCGAACGACTGCAGGTGTTCAACGCCGCGCAGGAACGTCCAACCCGGCTCCTCTTCCAGCAGGTAGTGCACGGTCTCAAACCCGTCGCTGGCTCCGAACTGCATGCCCAATTGCTGGAACCGGCGCGGCGTGAGCCGATCGCCGGCCTGCAGCCGCACGTCGTCGCGCGCGATCCAGTCCAGCACGGCGCGCGCGCGATCGACGTCTTCGGGGTAGCGCGCGTAGTACTTCGCGTTCTTGTCGAGCACGCGCCGGTAGGTCGCCCGATAGATGTCGTCCACGCTATGTCCGATGGGCGGGAGCCCGCCGGTGATGATCGCTTCTTTCAATCCCTCCGGGGCCGCGGAGAGATAGTGGGTGACGCAGAACCCGCCGAAGCTCTGCCCGAGCACGCTCCACGTTTCGTTCTCGCCGACGAGCTCGCGCCGGATCCACTCGGCATCCTCGACGATGGAGTCCGCGCGGAAGCAACGCAGATAGTCCGCGGCCGCCTGCGCGTTCGGAAGGCGCGTCAGGAATTCCAGCGTGAGCGGGTGACTCCGTCCCGTGCCGCGCTGGTCGAGAAGCAGCACGCGGTAATTCTGGAGCGCGCGCTTGATCCACCCGCTCTCCGTGACCGGGCGAGGCGACGCGAAGCCCGGCCCGCCTTGAAAGAACGCGAGCCACGGAAGATCGTCCGTGTCTTTGCCCGCCGGCGCGACCGCGCGGGCGAACACATCGATGGTGGCCCCGCCGGGACGAGCATGATCGAGCGGGACCGTGAACGTGTAGCCGGTAAGCGTAAGCCCCGGCAACCGGTGGACCGCCGTCTTCACGACCATCGCTTCCCTCCCGGGGGATCGTTAGCGAACGCGGCTCGTGGCGAGCCGCAGGCCGAGCGCCATGAGAATGCCGCCGGACACCCAGCGCGTCACGGTCTGCGCGACGCCGCGGCCCAGGACACGCGCGCGAAGCGAGCCGGCGAACACCGCGATCAGTCCGAGCGAGACGGCGCCGAAGACGACGAAGATCGCGCCGAGGACGAACATCTGCAGCGGCACGTCCGGGCGCCGGGCGTCCACGAACTGCGGCAGAACCGAGGCATAGAACAGCGCCGCCTTCGGATTGAACAGCTCGGTCAGGACGCCGTCCCGGTACAGGCGGCCGCTCGAGCGCACGGTTTCGAGGGCGGCGGGGAGCGATGCAGCCGGGCCCTTCGCGGCGGTCACGACCCGCAACCCGAGGTAGATTAGGTACGCCGCGCCGGCGCTCTTGACGACGTCAAAGGCCAGGGGCGCCGCGGCGAGCACGCCGGTGAGACCGGCGGCGGCCAGCGCCACGAGCGCCAGCGTCCCCGTGAGGAGGCCGGCGGCCGACAGCAGTCCGGCGCGGCGGCCCTGGGACGACGCGCGGCTCAGCACAAACAGCGTGGCCGGGCCCGGGGTAAACGCCATCACGAGCGCGACCGGAACGTAGAGCGCCAGCGCGCTCCACGGCGGCATCAGCGGCTCCGTCCCGCCACCCTGGGCTCGCGCGCCCCGAGGGCCCTGGCAATCCGGCGCTGCGCGTCGCGCTCGGCGATGCGTTCGCGCTTGTCGTAGACATGCCGGCCCCGGGCGAGGCCCAATTCCACCTTGGCGATACCGCGGCGGAAATAGATGCGCAGCGGGACGAGCGTATACCCCCGCTGCTGGACCCGCGCGCCGAGGCGCACGATCTCCCGGCGGTGCAGCAGCAGCTTGCGCGTCCGCATCGGCTCGTGGTTGTGGACGTTGCCCTGCTCGTACGGACTGATGTGAAGGTGGTGCAGCCAGACCTCCCCCCCGTCCACGCGCGCGAAGGCGTCGGCCATATTCACGCGGCCGGCGCGAAGCGACTTGACTTCGGTGCCGGTCAGCGCGATGCCGGTCTCGTGCGTCTCTTCAACCCAGTACTCGTGGCGCGCACGCCGGTTCGTGGCCACCGGGCGAAGGTCGTCGTCGGTCGCGGACGCCGGCATCTCAGGCATCCCGCACGAACGTGCCGCGGGCTTCGGCGAGGCGGGTCCCGTCCGCGAGCGCGAGGGTGGCCTCGGCGGTGAAGAGCCTGCCCCGCTCGCCCGTGGTTTTCGCGCTGACGACCAGCGGCTCGCCGATCGGCGCCTCGCGACGGTAGCGGATCTCGAGCTTGGCCGTCAACGTTTCCCGGCCGCGCCGATGGAAGAGGTTGGCCATCGCGTCGTCGAGCGCGGCGGCCACGATGCCGCCGTGGAGCACCCCCGCGTACCCTTGGTACTGGGGGCCGGGCGTGAACACGGCCCTGATCTCGTCGCCGGCCTCTTCAAATCGCAGCCGGAGGCCGATCGGGTTGGCCTGCCCGCACGCAAAACACCACCCGGCGTCGCGCGGAGCGTCCCTATCCACCGCCGCCACCCGGTCTCGGACGGGACGTCATGGCTCCCGCGCGTCCTGGCTCACGCCGTAGTCCCCGGCCGTCAGGAGCGCGTACAGCGACTCGAGCTCGGCGTTGACCTCCTCGTAGCGGCGCACGGTCTCCCGCGCGCGTGTCCCGTCGCGGTACAATTCGGGATCCCCCATCAGACGGCTCAGGTCGTGCTGCTCTTCCTCGAGCGAGGCGACGCGGTCGAGCACGCTGTGAATATCGGCCGCAGCGTCCGGCGGCGCGGCGCGGCGCGGTCCACGCCCCTCTCCCTCCGGCGGACGGCGGCCCGCGGGCCGCCCGTCGACCGTGCTCCGCGGGACCGGGGACCGCAGCGCCGCGGGCGCCTCCGGGGGTGCCGAAAGCTCGGGCGCCGGCGCCGCGCGCGACCCCGCGCCGGCCGACAGCGCGTCCCGGTAGGCGTGATAGGGTCCGGGCACCTCGCGCACGCCGCCCGCATCCACGATCAGCAACCGCCCCGCCACGTGATCCAGCAGGTACCGATCGTGCGAGGCCAGCAGCATCGCGCCTTCGAATGCCAGGAGGGCATGCTCCAGGGCCTCGAGCGACGGCAGGTCGAAATGCATGGTCGGCTCGTCGAGCAGCAGCACGTCGGGCCGGTCGAGCACGAGCCGGGCGAGCGCGACGCGGCGCCGCTCGCCGCCGCTGAGATCGCCCACCCGCTTGTAGACCGTCTCACCGGAGAAGAGAAACCGGCCGAGGACCCGGCGCACCTGCTCGGGCGAGAGGGGCCGGTCGCCCAGCACGGCCTCCAGCACGGTCGCGTCGAGGTCGAGCGTGTCTTCGGCATGCTGCGCGAAATAGCCGACCCGCACGCCGGGACCGACCTCCACGAGGCCGGCGCTCGGAGGCTCGAGGCCCGCGATGATGCGCAACAGCGTCGTCTTGCCCGCGCCGTTCGGCCCGATGACGCCGAGTCGCTCCCCCCGGCGCACCTCCAACGCGACGCCGGAGAGGACGGCGGTGTCGCCGAACCGCTTCGCGAGGCCGCGCAGCCGCACCACCACCTGCGGCCCGCGCCGGGGTGATTCGAGGCGGAACGCCGGCCCGCGCGTCGTCCGCGGCGCCTCGACCCGCTCGATCTTGGCCAGCCGCTTTTCGCGGGACTTGGCCTGCCGGCTCTTCTGCCCGGCGCGATTGCGGCGCACGTACTCCTCGAGCCGCGCGATCTCTTCCTGTTGCCGTACAAACAGCTCCTGCTGCCGTGCCCGCCGCGCCTCGCGTTCCGCGACGTACGCGGTGTAGGCTCCGGAGTAGTCTTCGGTTCGGCCGCCCTCGAGGTCCAGCGTCCGGGTCGTCACGGCATCGAGGAGATAGCGGTCGTGGCTCACCACGAGCACCGCGCCGCCGAAATTTTGGAGGAACGCCTGCAGCCATTCCAACGCATCCAGGTCGAGGTGGTTCGTCGGCTCATCGAGCAGCAGCAGGTCCGGGGCGGCGAGCAGGAGGCGCGCGAGCGCGGCCCGCGCCCGCTGGCCGCCGCTCATGGACGCGAGCGGGCGTCCCCACTGGTCCTCCGTGAATCCCAGCCCCGCGAGGGTCCGGCGAATCTCGGCCTCGTACGTGAAGCCGCCGGTCCGCTCGAAGAGGTCCCTGAGGCGCCCGTACTCGTCGAGCACCGCCGCGAGACGCGCTTCATCGCCGTGCACTTCCGGCAAGGCAAGATGCGTCTCGGCCTCCCGCAGCCGGCGTTCGGCGCGCCGCACCGTGGCAAACGCCGAGGCGGCTTCCTCCCACAGCGTGAGCGTGTCCTCCACGGCGGGCACCTGCGGCAAGTAGCCCACCGCGGCGCCCGGACGGACCACGATCTGTCCGCCGTCCGGCGCGTCCAGGCCGGCCAGCAATCGCAGCAGCGTCGTCTTGCCGGCGCCGTTGCGGCCGACGAGGCCGGCCTTCTCTCCGGGCTCGAGCGCAAACGACACGGCGCCGAGCACCGGGACGCCGGCGTACGACTTGGCCAGATTCACCGCGCTGACGAGGGGCATGCGGGCCGCTCTACGGCCGGTGCTCGCGGCCCCACTCGAGCCGGCGTTCCTGCAACAACTCGATGGCGTGCCGCAACACGGGCAGAATAACCTCCATCCACTCCCGCGCACCCTTCGGGCTGCCGGGCAGATTGATGATCAAGGTCCGGCCTCGGATTCCCGCGACCGACCGCGACAGCATCGCCAGCGGCGTCCGCGCCGCGGTCGCGATGCGCGCGGCCTCCGGGATGCCGGGGACCTGCCGCTCCAAGATCCGCAACGTCGCCTCGGGCGTCACGTCCCGTGGGGCCAGGCCGCTGCCGCCTGTCGTGAGCACGAGGTCCAGGTGCAGGGAATCCGCCATGTCGGCCAGCGACCGCGCGATGGTGTCGAGATCGTCCGGGACGACCACGTGGGCCAGGACGTCGGCGCCCTCGGTTTCGAGGGTCCGCACCAGGTACTGTCCGCTCTCGTTCTTGCCCTGTCCCCTGCTGACCCGGTCGCTCGCGGTGAGAATGCCGCAGCGAACTCCGTGGAGCCGCCGTTCGGCGCTCACCGCGTCGCCCGCGCTCCGCGGCCGTTCCAGAGATAAGGGCCCGACTTCCCGCCGGACTTTCGCACCAGGCGGATCCCGTCGATCACCACGCCCCGTTCGACCGCCTTCACCATGTCGTAGACGGTGAGCGCCGCCGTCGCGACGGCGACCAGCGCTTCCATCTCCGCGCCGGTGCGGCCGCGGGTCCGGACGCGCGCCTCGATCACGAGCCGCCCGCGCGCGGCGTCGGGCGTGAGGGTCACGGCGATGCCGGTCATCGGAATCGGATGGCAGAGCGGAATGAGCTCCCACGTCCGCTTGGCCGAGGCGATGCCGGCGACCTGCGCGACCGTCAGCACGTCGCCCTTGCGCGCGACGCCCTCCGTGATCATGCGCAGGGTCGACGCCCGCATGCCGACTTCGCCCCGGGCGACGGCTTCGCGCGCAGTCTCCCGCTTGTGCCCCACGTCGACCATGCGCGCGCCCCGGCGGCCCACGTGCGTCAGCGCGGCCCGCCCGCGTCGGTCCGTCGTCATGGCTCGAAGAGGTGGACGTCGACGTCGGTCCCGGCGTCGAGCATCCGGCGGCCGATCGGCACGACCACGACGCCGTCGGCCCGCGTCATCGTGGTGATGATGCCGGACTTCCCGAGCACCGGCACCGCACGGAGCTCGCCGTCCTGGGGCTCCAGATACACCCGGATGTGATCCTCCCGCACGCCGGCCGACGGAATCGGCCGGGCCAGGCGCGCCCGCACGACGCGGCCGAACGCGCGCCCGCCGGCGCGCCCGGCGAGCCCCCGGAGCACGTCGCGCACGAACACGTCGAAGATCACCATCCCGCTCACCGGGTGACCGGGAAGCCCGACGATGGGCGTGCCGTCGACGAGCGCGAGAATCGTCGGCTTGCCGGGCTTGATGCTCACCCCGTGGACGATGACGCCGGGCGTTCCCAGCTCGCCGATGGCCCGCGCCACCGCGTCCTTCGCGCCGACCGAACTGCCGCCGCTCACCAGCACGATGTCCGCGTCCTGGCGCGCCTCGCGCAGCGCGCCCAGCAGCGTCTCGTAGACGTCCTCGACGATGCCCCAGACGCGAGGGAGCCCGCCTTCCTGGCGCACCAGCGCCGCGAGCGTGTACGTGTTGACGTCCCGCACCTGCCCGCCCGACGGGGTCCGGTCGGCGGGGACGATCTCGTCGCCCGTCGCCAGAATCGCAACCCGCGGCCGGAGGAACACCGGCACGGCCGTCGTGCCGATCGCCGCGAGCAGGCCAAGATCTTGCGGCCGGAGGCGAGTGCCGGTCCGGAGGGCGACGTCCCCGGCGCGGACATCTTCGCCGCGGCGGATGATGTTCTCGCCCGGCCGCGCCGGGCGCCGCACCGCGATCCGGCCGCCGGCCTCGTCGACGTCCTCGAGCATGACGACCGCGTCCGCCCCGGGCGGCAGCATGCCGCCGGTCGGGATGCGCACCGTCTCGCCCGGCCCGACGGCCGCCGACGCCGTCTCGCCCATCTGCACCTCCGCGGTCAGGCGCAGCACGGCCGGCGCCTCCGCCCCGGCGGCGGCCACGTCCTCTGACCGCACGGCGAATCCGTCCACGGTGGACCGGTCAAACGGCGGGAGGTCCTCGCGGGCCGTTGCGTCCTGCGCGAGCACGCGGCCGTAGGCCTCATCGAGCGGCACCGCCTCGGTCCCGCGGGGCCGCGGCGTGTAGGCGCGGGCGAAGCGGTCTTTGGCTTCCCGCGGCGTCAGAAGGTTCGTGAACCCGGGCATGGCACCCTTGAGTATAACACCGCCGGTGGCGCGAGCCAGCGGAGGTCAAGACAACGTTAGAGTTCTGACTTCGAGCCCGGGCACGTGGCGAAACTCGCGCGCATTCGCCGTGAGCACCGCGTGGTGGTACGTCAGCCCCGTGGCCGCGATCAGGAGATCGTTCGCACCGATGCGCGAACCCCTGCGCGTGAGATCGACGGCGAGCCCGGCGTGGACACGGGCCACCGCGAGGTCAAACGGCATGACCGCGACGCCGCCGAGGATGTTCTCCACGTACGCTTCCCGCCTCACCCGCCGCTCGACGGGTGTCGACAGACGGACGCCCGCGAGCAGTTCAGACGCCGTGATGGCCGCGATCGCCACGCGTTCGCCCGGCGACACGGTTCGCATATCGGTGGGGGCGAATGGCATGCCGCGTCGCTCGAGCGCGATGAAGACCGACGTGTCGATCAGGACCGCCACTCGGGGAATTCCTCTACGGCAGAGGGCTGCCCAGCCTGAACCCGCTCCAAATCATCAACGAACCCGGCATCGGGCCGAGGACCGGTGTTGAGGATCTGCAAGAATTCAGCCAAAGTGAGTTCCGACTTTGGTCCGACCGGACCGATAGAGGCGACCGGTTCCCCGCCACGCTCCACGAGGAATTCCTCGCCCTTGTATCGCACGCGGTTCAGCACGTCGGAAAGGCGTCTTGCGAGTTCGGTCGCCGTTATCTTCTTCATGATAATATGATAATAGGATTTTGCATGGACCTGGTCAAGGGCTCGTCGAGGGCGGGCACCGGGTGGGTCACCGAGAATATTCCGATGCATCCGCCTTGAAGAAACGCGTGTCATAGACACCGGAGGACAAGGAGTATACTTCCGGTAATCGGCGATTTGCACGAGTTGCATAGCTTCATCGAGAACACGATCTGCCGCGGTGGGAGAGGTAACTCGTGCCGTCCTCCTTTGAATCCGTCGAAGCCCTTCTCACGCGCGTCCCATTCTTTCAAACCCTTGATCGTGTTGATCTTGCTCGACTCGCCGGTGCCCTCGAAGAAGTGCGGTTCCCGGCGGGCACGGAGATCTTCTCCGAAAGCGACGAGGCCGACGCTCTCTACCTGCTCGCCGGCGGGCATGTGGAGGTCACGGTTGGTGTTGGAGATAGCGAGAGACAGGTGGCTATCCTGGAGGCACCGTCGTACTTTGGGGAGCTGGGCTTGCTCCTCGCGAACCGAACCGGCTCAGTTCGGGCATCCACCGATGTTCACGCGTGGAGGCTTCCGCGCGAGCAATTTGGCCGGCTTGCCCGGGACCGAAGCGCAATTGCCCTCGCCGTCGCAACGTCTCTTGCGTTGCTGCTCGATCAGCGGTCTCGCGAGCACGTTGGGGCGCCGGTCGCCGAGCGGCAAGTAGTCCCCGCCGAGGTCCCTGAGGTCGGACGACAATCCCAATGGCGGATCGTCGGGGCCGCGATCGCGCTCGGAGTCCCGTTTGGTCTTTGGTGGACGGGGCCGCCCGCCGGAATGAGCGTGCAGGGGTGGCACATCAGCCTCACGGTACTCGGGGCAGCACTGGCCTGGCTCTTCGAGCCGGTACCGGATTTCGTCACCGCGCTCGCCATGCCGATCGCCTGGGGACTGCTGGGGCTTGCCCCTCTCTCCCTCGCGTTTGCAGGCTTTTCGAGTTCGTCCTGGTTCGTCGCGATCGGGGCGATGGGAATCGGGGCGGCAATGACTCGATCGGGTCTGTTCTTGCGCCTCGTCTTGTTCGTTCTCAAGATCCTTCCCACCAAATATTCGGCCTACGTGCTGGGGTTGCTGGTTGGCGGGCTTGTCACGACCCCGGCCGTCCCGGTTCCGTTCATTCGCGTGGCGACGATCACGCCGCTTGTGCGCGAACTCGCTCAAACCCTCGGCTATCCCGCAGGGAGCCGGGCGCGGGCGGGACTGGCTGCCGCAAGCATCATCGGATTTGGTTTCTTTAGCAACATTTTCCTCACCGGTCGAGTCGAGAACTTCTTCCTGATCGGTCTCCTGGGGCATCCTGATGACGCGCGCTTTGGCTGGATCCCGTGGCTGGTCGACGCAGCCCCCGCGGGGGCGGTGCTATTGGCAGGGGCTGCGGTGATGCTGTTCGTCCTCTATCGGTCGACGCTGGCCCCCAGAGCGACCACAGATGTCCTACGGCTTCAACGGTACCTCCTCGGCCCTCTCTCGAACCGCGAGATCATCACACTCGCCGCGCTGGCCCTTTTGATTGCCGGTTTGTTCCTGGAACAGAATCTCCACGTCGACGTCGCCTGGATTGCGTTGGCCGCGTTCCTCATCGTGCTCGCCGGAGGGGTGATCGACCGAGCGAATTTTCGAGGATCCCTGGAGTGGGGTTTTCTGATCTTCTTTGCAATCCTGCTGAGTACCGGGGGAGTGCTGCGCGGCGCAGGCGTTGACCAGTGGATCGCGACGGCGTTGGTGCCGCTCGCCCGGGCAGTCCAGAATCCAAGCCTTCTCGTGATGCTGCTTGGCGTGTTGGTCGTCGGCTGCCGTTTCGTATTGCCGGCCACGCCCACAATACTGCTGTTGAGCCTCGCGCTCGTGCCGGTGGCATCGCACGTTGGCCTCTCTCCCTGGGTCGTCGGCTTTGTCATCATCTCGATGGGTACTCCGTGGTTGCACCCAAGCCAAAGTCTTTTCTATCGTCTTGTGACGGAGATGACCAGGGGGGAGATGATGCCGCCGCGCGACGGCACCGTTGTAGGCGTTGTCATGACGCTCATCACGCTCGTCGCTATCGCGGCGAGCGTTCCCTATTGGCGGATGCTCGGGCTCATCTCTCCCTTCTGACGTTGGGGCAAGGCTGAGAGAACTCTCAGCGACTAGGCCAGGAACCCCATCTCGTACCCGACGCGCCCGCATATCTCGAGCGCCTCGGACAGGTGGTCCGGCGTGTGGCCCGCGGTCACGATCGTGCGGACCCTGGCCCTGCCGCGCGGCACGGTCGGATAGGCGATGCCGAGGGCGAAGACGCCCTCCTCGAACAGGCGGTCCGAGAACCGCATCGCCTTGGCCTCGTCGCCGATCAGGATCGGCGTGATCGGCGTCTCGCTGGCCCCCGTGTCAAAGCCGAGCCGGGCGAGCCCCGCTTTGAAGAAGCGCGTGTTGTCCCACAGCCGCGCGATCAGCGCCGGATCAGCCTCGATGCGATCGAGGGCCGCGAGCGCGGTCGCGGCGACCGACGGCGGATGCGACGTGCTGAACAAGAGCGGCCGCGCCCGCTGCATGAGAAACTCGATCAGGGTCCGGCTCCCGGCGACATAGCCGCCGAGGCAGGCCCAGGCCTTGCTGAGCGTCCCCACCTGGATGTGCACGCGCCCGTGCAGGCCGAAGTGGTCGACCGTCCCCCGGCCGCCGGAGCCCATGACGCCGCTGGCGTGGGCGTCGTCCACCATCATGATCGCGCCGAACTCGTCGGCGGCCTCGACGAGCGCCGGCAGCGGTGCCACGTCGCCGTCCATGCTGAATACGCCGTCCGTGATGAGGAGGACGCGCCCCCGGCGGGGGGCCCCCTGCCTAGGGGCCTGCCCCTGCCTAGGGGCCGGCGGGGTCTCCTTCGCGGCGTCACGGGCCTCGCCGAGACAGCGGCGGGCGGCCTCGACGTCCCGGTGCGGAAAGATCTTGCGCTCCGCGCCGCTCAGCCGGCAGCCGTCGATGATGCTCGCGTGGTTGAGCTCGTCGCTCACGACGATGTCGCCGCGCCCCAGGATCGCCGACACGGTCCCGGCGTTCGCGGCGAATCCCGACTGGTAGAGCAGCGCCGCCTCGGTGTGCTTGAACGCCGCGAGCCGCGCCTCCAGCCGCTCATGAATCTCCATGTTGCCGGCGATGGTCCGCACGGCGCCGGACCCCACGCCCTCCTCCTGCACGGCGCGGCAGGCCGCCTCCTTGAGGCGCGGATCGTTGGCCAGGCCGAGATAATTGTTGGAACAGAGATTGATGACGCGCCGCCCGTCGTAGACGCAGACGGGCCCCTGCTCGCCGCGGAGACGTCGCGGCCAGCGGTAGACGCCCTGCGCCCGGAGGGCGCTCAGTTCGTCGTCGAGGAAGGCGAGCGGATCCGCCATCGGCCGCGGCGCCGGCTCAGGAGGACGCGCGCGCGGCCGACGCCGGCGCATCTCGCGGGCTAGTCCCCGCAGGGGGGACGAGCACGTTCCGGTAATCGTCCAGCGTGAGCCGCACCTGGCCGGCGCGGGTCGCGAGCGCGTACCCGATCAGTTCCATCGTGCGCGCCACCGCGGCCTTGAGGCCGGCGTTCTGCGGGTCCCTCGCCAGGATCGTGTTGAGGTCGTAGCAGCGCGTGGCCTGGTGCAGCACCCGGAACAGCTCGAACTCCTCCGCCAGCGTCTCGGGAAGGCCGAGCTGCCTCACAAACGCCGCGTACAGCGCCTCCGGCGTGCCGCCCTCGGCCTCGGCCTCCGCTTCGAGGCGGGCGATCACCGCCCGCTCCGCCTCGTCGTCCACCGCCCGGTAGGCGTTGTAGGCGATCTCGCGCTTTCGGTCCGGCGTCTCACCGAGCAGCAGGCGGCCCATGAACGCGCCGAGGGACAGAGACTCGAGCACGATCCGGTCGCGCGGGTCGCGCTTCAACAAGATCACGCTGCCGAGCGGTGTCGGCTCCATCGGATTGGTCACGACGCGGGCCGGCGGCAGGATGCGCGTGATATCGAGCATCGCCCGGCTGTTGTCGAAGGCGATGAGACGGGCCAGTACCCCGCGCAACTCCTCACGGGGGACCGTCCCGAGCCGGGCCGCCGCCTCGCGCGCGTACGCGTCGTCCGCCGCGGCGGCGTTCGGTCCGGGCGCGGGAATGACGGCGAGGATATCGTCCACCAGCGCGTCGAGCTCGGCGGCGTGCGCGTCGAGGAAGGCCGCCGTCACGTCCGGGACGTTCTCGAGCGGTGAGCGGAGTATCTCGTGCGCCGAGAGCGGGAAGTTCGCGACCAGGTTCGTGCGCAGGTAGAAGATCTTCTCGCTGGTGTAGGCGTACGCTTGGGGCGGCTGGGTCAGATCGAGCTCCGCCAGCGGTAGCGTGCGCTCGGCGTTGTGGAGGTCGAGTGCGCGCACCTGCGCGGCGGCGGTGCGGTGTTCCTCGAGCCACCGGAAGACGCGGTACCCGCGGACGGCCGCCCCCTGCCCCGGCGTCACTTCCAGGGGCGCGACCCGGTCCCCGTCCCGGGTCGCCAGCGCGTAGCGGACGTAGACCCAGTCGTCGGAGTGGAATCGCGTGTCGGAATAGGTGGCCTGCAGTCCGTACGATGACGTGGACTTCCCCGTCCCGGTCGGCGCGATATAGAGGACGCCGCGCCCGCCCTTCTCCACGCAGGCGCCGTGGATGCTGTGGATGCCCCACTCCTCCGCAAGCACGCGCCCGACGGCGCCGAGGACCCACGATTTCAGCTGGCCGTAGTACGACGTGTTGAAGAAGACGATGGTGTTGGTGCGACGGCTGTAGTACGCCGCCTCCTGCTGGTCGGCGACGCGACCGAGCGCGTAGACCGTCACCTGCGGCCGGACCGGCGGCTCGAGGCCGGTCTGCGCGCGCCACTCGTCGGGACTGTACCAGTTGGCCAGCCAGAACTCGGCCAGGTGGGCGGAGTTGGTGATCGCGCGGACGCGCACGCCGTGGATGACGACGTCCTGCAGCACGAGGGGCTCTTTCCCGGCCTGCCGGACGATGTGTTCGACCGCGGAAGAGACGAGTTCGTCCCGGCGGCCTTCGATCCGGTCGATCGTCTTGTCGTGGACGGCCGTGCGGGTCCTCGTGCGCGTCGTGGTATTGCCGGCGCCGATCGGGGTCCCGGGCCATTCCGGCGCCTTCGGATCCGGGGCCGGGGGAAACGTAAAGTCGTCCAGCGGCGGTTCCTCCTCCCGTTTCACGAACTCGGAGCGCCGGAACTCCGCGGCGAGCGCGGCCTCCGGATGCAGGGCGTCGCGGCCCTGCGCGCAGGTCCGGTCATTTCGGCCTGGTCGCCGGGCACCCCTGCCGTCGGGCCCGGGGCGCGTTACCGATTCGTGACAGCGCCGTGACAGTGCGCTTATGGCCGGCGCGCAGAATCCGAAGAAGCGCCCTCGGCGGAGTGGTCGGAGGGAAGGTCGCGGACACGGCGAAGCGACACGAGTCCTGGGCGAACGGAGGCGACGCATGGCAACGGCGCTTAAGGCGGACCGCCAGACCGGGGGCCGCATCCTGGTCGTGGACGACGAACCACACATCGTCGAACTCGTGCGCTACAACCTGGTGCAGGAAGGCTTCGAGGTGGATGTCGCCTACGACGGCCACGACGCGATCGAGCGGGCGCGCACCGACCGGCCCGATCTGGTGATCCTCGACCTCATGCTGCCCTACGTCGACGGTCTGGAGGTTTGCCGGCATCTGCGCCGCGAGGCCCCCGTGCCGATCCTCATGCTGACGGCCAAGGACAGCGAGCACGACCGCGTGCTGGGCCTTGAGTCCGGCGCCGACGACTACGTGACCAAGCCGTTCAGCCCCCGTGAGCTCGTGGCCCGCGTGCGCGCCATTTTGCGCAGAGCGGCCCGCGACGACGGCCGCGGGACCGACGCCCCCCTGCTGTCGGGGCGCCTGGCGCTCAATGCCGCCACGCACGAGGTCCGCCTCGGGGACCGCCTGATCGAGCTGACGGCCAAGGAGTTCGATCTGCTGCGCCTGCTGCTGGGCCATCCCAACCAGGTCTTCACCCGGGACTTTCTCCTCGAGCACATCTGGGGCTACGAGTACTTCGGCAGCACCCGGACGGTCGACATGCATATCAGCCGGCTGCGCGAGAAAATCGAGGACGATCCGGACGCGCCGACGTTCATCGTGACGGTGCGCGGGGTCGGCTACAAATTAAAGAAGGACGCGGGATGAAGCGCGCCGGCCTGCGCTGGAAGCTCACGGCCAGCCATCTGCTGCTGGTCGTGTTCTCGCTGGCGGTCGCGGCCGCCTACCTCGTTCCGGCCCTCGTCCAGCTGCAGACGAGCAGTTACGAGCGCAGTGTGCTCTGGCAGGCGCGCATGGCCGCCAGAATGCTGGCGCAGTATCAGGACGACGGAATGACGCTCGCACAGCTCGACCGGGTGGCCGAGCGCTTCGCCTGGCGGCCGGACGTCTACGTCGGCGTCAAGGACGCCGACGGCAACCCGCCGGCGACAAGCCGGTGGGCGCACGCCGGGCCGGTCCCGCCGGAAGTCGTCTTTGCGCTCCACGGCGGGGCGGCGCCGGCGGACACCCGCTACGATCCGGTGATGCACGAGACGCGCCTGTTTGCCGCCGCACCGCTGGTGTCGAACGGCCGGGTGACCGGCGTCGTCCAGGTCAGCGTTCCGCATGTGTGGGTCCAGGCACTCCTGCGGCGGGTCTGGGACGCTCTCGGGACGGCGCTGCTGCTCGGCGCCGCGGCCGCCTGGTTCCTCGGGGCGTGGCGAGCACGGGCGCTGTCGGCGCCCGTGCAGGACCTGGCCCGCACCGCGGACCGCATCGCCGCCGGTGATCTCGACAGCCGCGCCACCGTCGCGAGCCGCGACGAGGTCGGCCGGCTTGCCGGGTCGTTCAACGCCATGGCGGCGCAGCTGCGGCAGAAGCTGGACGCCCTAACCGAGGAGCGCACCAAGATCGCGGCGATCATCGGCTCGATGAGCGACGCCGTGGTCGCCACGGACCAGGCGGGACGTGTCCTGCTCGTGAACGACGCCGCGCGGGACCTTCTCGGTCTGGGCGCGGACGATGCCGGCGCCTCCCTCGGGGATCATCCGGTGTGGCGCGCGCTTGACCTGACGGCGCGCCGGGGCACCGATGCCGCCGAGGAGTTCACGCTCGGGGCCGGCGCTACCGAGCGGCTGTTTCATCTGACCACGACGCCGCTCCGCGCCGCGGGCGGCGCCACCGCGGGGGCCGTCGCGGTCGTGCGGGACGTCACCGACCTCCGGCAGGCGGAGCGCCTCAGGCGCGATCTCACGGCGAACGTCTCCCACGAACTGCGAACGCCGCTCACGTCGATCAAGGGCTTTGCCGAAACGCTGCTCGCGGGCGCCTATGCGGATGGGGAGACGTGCCGCCGGTTCCTGACCATCATCGACGCGGAGGCGACGCGGCTGATGACGCTGGTCGACGATCTCATGGCGCTGTCGCGCCTCGAATCGCACGCCGTCCGCATGGACCTGCGGCCGGTCCGGCTCGACGCGCTGGTGACCGAGGCGGTTACCCGCATGCGGCCCCAGGCGGCCCAACGCCGCATCGCGCTGCGGACGGCCTCCGCTCCCGCGACGATGGTGACGGCCGACGGGGACCGGATTCTCCAGGTCTTGACCAACCTGATCGACAACGCGATCAAATTCACGCCCGACGGCGGGCGGGTCGAGGTGACGCTCCGGGAGGACGGGACCGATGCCGTGGTGTCGGTGACGGACTCCGGACGCGGGATTCCACCCGACGACCTGCCGAGGATCTTCGACCGCTTCTACCGCGTCGAACGATCGCGCAGCCGCGAGGGCGGGGGCACCGGCCTCGGGCTGGCGATTGCCAAGCACATCGTGGATGCGCACGGCGGCCGCATCACCGCCACGAGCCGGCCCGGCACCGGGAGCACCTTCTCCGCCGCGCTGCCGCTGGCCTCGGCGGCCGGGCGGATGCCCGCGGACTGAACCGCGTCACTCACCCTACAACTCGCCGAGGTAACTCTTGCGGACGAGATCATTTTTACGAAGGCTCTCCGCCCGGTCCGTCAACACGATCCGGCCGGTCTCGAGCACGTACCCGCGCCGGGCGATCGACAGCGCCATGAGCGCGTTCTGCTCCACGAGCAGGACCGTGACACCTTGGGCGTTGATCTCCTGTACCGTCTTGAAGATCAACTCCACGAGCACCGGCGCCAGCCCCATCGAGGGCTCGTCGAGCAGCAGGATCTTCGGCCGGGCCATCAGGCCGCGGCCGATCGCCAGCATCTGCTGCTCGCCACCCGACAGCGTGCCCGCGGTCTGCGTCAGGCGCTCGGCGAGGCGCGGAAAGAGGCGGCACGCGCGGTCGAGATCCTCGCGGATCTCCCGGGCATTCGAGCGGGAAAAGGCCCCCATCTGTAAGTTTTCGAGGACGGTCATGCGCGGGAAGATCCGGCGGCCCTCCGGCACGAGGCAGATCCCCTGCCGGGTGATTTCGTGAGGCCGGAGTCCCTGAATCGGCCTGTCTTCGAGGAGAATCCGTCCCGGCCGCGGCCGGAGAAATCCGGCAATCGTCTTGAGCGTGGTGCTCTTGCCGGCGCCGTTCGCGCCGATCAGCGTGACGATCTCCCCGGCCTCCACGGTGATCGAGACGCCGTGCAGGGCGTGGATGTGACCGTAGAACGCGTGGATGTCTTCGACGACCAGGCTCGGCATGATCTCAGCCCAGCGCCCCTTTGCCCAGATAGGCCTCGATGACCCGGGGATCGCGGCGGATTTCGTCCGGCGTGCCCTCGGCGATCTTCTCCCCGTGATCCAGGACGGTGACGCGGTCCGCGACGCCCATCACGACGCGCATCTGGTGCTCGATCAGCAGCACGGTGAGGCGCAGTTCCCGCCGCAGACGGCGGATGAACTCCATGAGGCGCCGGGCCTCCTCGGGATTCATCCCCGCGGCCGGCTCGTCCAGGAGCAGGAGGCGCGGCCGCAGCGCGAGCGCCCGGGCGATCTCGAGCCGCCGTTGGTCGCCGTAGGCGAGGTTTTTGGCCATCTCGTCCTCGTGCCCCCGCAGGCCGACGAAGGCCAGCAACTCGCGGGCGTTGCGGTGCGCGTCGCGCTCCTCGCGGACGATCGCCCCGGTCCCCAGCACGATCCGGACCGGGTCCGCGGTGAGGTGGGTATGCATGCCGATGAGCACGTT
>DASYZR010000038.1 GCA_035945995.1 bacterium | reverse complement strand
GGGTGGCTGATAATAGGGCTCTGGGACCGCCGTCGCGGCTTCGCAAGCCGGCACCAAAGGGCCCGTCACCGAGTTGAACCCCCATGGCGCAGGAAGTCCCGCTGCCAGGCCCGCGCGGACTCCGCTCAGGGCCGGGGTGCTGTCATCCGCTGGCAGGCAGTCCAGGTGGTTCTGACGCATCCAATTGCCCCCACTCGGGCCCGGCTTCGTCTGGCCCAAGGAAAGCACGCGAGCGACCATTCGTCACGGAGAGTAAGCTTCAGTCATGGCACGGCCGCACTTGTAGCCGCCTGATCTCGCTTGTGCGGGTTCCGACGGACCCCGTGATCGGCGATCGTCCTGGCTACCGCGTCATGCACTTTCACCGTGGATTCCCATCTTGTACCGGGCATTGTGCGCCCTGCCTGCTAGTTCTTGGGTCCGGGTCTCGCAGAGAGATCTCACGCACCTTGCGCGGCGCGTCGTTCCTCTCGCAAGTGATTGCTCTCATGCGCTGCTCTGTGCGATTTGCGGGGAGGTGCTGCTACGGCGGCCTCAATTGGCGGGGGCAGAGTCTTTGTCGGACAACACGACCAGGCCGTCCACGCCGACCAGGGTTTCCCGGGTGATCAGGACTGGGTTGATGTCTACCGCTTCCAGGTGTTCGCCGTGACGGCGCGCGAACCGCGCGAGCGCCTGGCAGGCCGCGACGAACTGGCCGGTGCTGTCCGCTCTGTGCCATCGCTTGCTGGCCAGCACCGCTCCGAGCCGGGTCCGGGAAAGCGCCGTCCGGATCCGTTCCGCGCTCGCCGTGACTGGAACGATCGCCACATCCTTGATCGCCTCGGCGAAGACGCCGCCGAGCCCGAACATCAGGAAGTAACCAAGACCCGGTTCGTGCACGATTCCGAGCAGCGCCTCGATTTCGCCGTGCACCGCCGGCTGAACCAGCACTCGTTCGGCGCCCAGGCCGAAAAGACGCTCGGCCTCTGAGCGGATCGTCTCCTCCCCCTCGATGCCGACGACGACGAGGCCCAGGTCTGACTTGTGCGCCACGCCGCTCAGCAGGCCCTTCAGCACGACAGGCCCGCCCTGCTCGGCGGCGGCCTTCACGGCCTCCCCCGGGCTGTTCACGGCAGCCATCGGAGCCATGGGCACGCCCGCCTCCGCGAGCAGCGTGATGCTGTCGAAGTCGTTTAGCACCCCGGACAAGCCCGGTCCGAACGGGGACGTGTGAACGTCGTCCTGCTCCGCTTCGCCAGGCCCGCTGCTCGCGCGTGCCCCGGCGATCGCAGCCATCGCCGTCTCCGTGTCCGAGATGACCGGGACGCCCCCGTCCCGGTAGATCGACCGTTCATCGTCAGTCATGCCACCCGGCGCGATCACGACGTGCGGCTTTGCCGACTGCTTCCGGCTGCGCGCGAAGGACTCGGCGATGGACCGTCGCTCTTCCTCCGTATGCATGGGGTGGTAGAAGTAGACGACGACGTCCACGTTCGCGTCCTTAGCCAGGAGCGAGAACATCGTGGGGGTGTCCAGCTTGCCGTACCCGCCGCCCAAGTCGATCGGGTTCTCGATGTGTGAATGCGGGGCGATCTTGGCGATTCGCTCGTGCGTTGCCTCAGACAGCCCGGGCACCGCCAGTCCATGCCTCGCGGCCGCATCTGCCACGAGGGTCCCCGCACCTCCCGAGAGCGCGGCCACCCCGACGCGTCCCCCCGCCGGGAACGGCTCATCGGAGTCCAGCAGGACTCCCGCGGTCACGAGTTCCTCAACGGTCTGCACCATGCCGACCCCCGCGTCCTCGAGGAACGCACGGTAGGCGGCTCCGGAGCCGGCCATCCGGCTTGAGTGCGCAACTGCGGCCGAGGCCCCCGCGGCCGACGTCCCCAGCTTCAGCGCGATCACTGATTTCGACTGCGCGCGCGCCGCGCGGACAAGGGCACGGAAACGATCGCCGTCGGGCAGCGAGTCGATGAGCAGAGCGATGCATCGCGTGGCCTCGTCGCCCGCGAAGTGCTCCAGGTAGTCGAGCACGTCGAGGTCGCACTCGTTGCCGTCGGACACGAAGGCCGACAGCCCCATGCCCGCCTCCTTGCCGCGGAGCATGATCGTCGAGAACAGCGCCCCGCTGTGGGAGAGGATCGCGACGCCGCCCGGCCGGTGACGCTGGCCGTGCGCGGTGTTGAAGCCGATCGAGACCTGATGGGTCGCACTGTAGATCCCGTTGCAGTTCGGGCCGACGACGCGCGTGCCCGTCTTCGCGGCGATTTCGCGGAGCGCGTCCTCGCGGCGCCGGCCCTCCGGCGTGCCGGCCTCCGCGAACTCAGCCGCGGAAACGATGATGTAGCTGGTCCCGAGCTCGGCGAGCTCCCGTGCCGCCTCTACCGCTGCATCAGCGGGGATGAGCACATATGCGACGTCCACCGGTCCGGGCAGTTCGGAGATGCTTGTCACCGCCGGGAATCCGGAAATCTCGCCGCCTCGCGGGTTGACCGGATAGACCTTGCCGGTGAATCCCTGACTGACCAGGTTCTCCACAACTCGGGAGCCGATCTTTCCAGGGGTCGCGCTCGCGCCCACGATCGCGACGGACCCCGGGTTGAAGAGCCGGCTGAGTGTAGTGGTGTTCATCGATTCCTCCATCTCGGTTGACGCTTCTCAAGGAAGGCCTGCACGCCCTCGACCCTGTCCTCGCTGGAGTACGGGTCCGGGCCGCTGTCGAGCCGCAACGCGCTGAGCAGCGGCTGACCTGATGCAGCGAGCACGTTCGCTTTCATGCGGCGGACGGTGATCGGCGCGTTCTGCGCGATCTCCGTGGCCAGGCGCATCGCCGTCGGCAGCACCTCATCGGGGTCCACGAGCCGGTTCAGGAGCCCCAGCCGCCACGCCTCGTCGGCCTCGATGTACCGCCCGGTATAGAGCAGTTCCATCGCGATGCCCTGCGGGATGAGCCGTGGAAGCACGACGGTGCCGAAGGCGGCCCCCATGCCTCTCTTCGCCTCGGGAAACCCGAATCTCGCACCCTGAGCGCCGATTCTGATGTCGCAGGCGAGCGCCAGCTCGAATCCGCCGGCGACAGCGTTTCCGTTCAGCGCCGCGATGACGGGAGTCTCCATCTGGAGCGGCAGTTCGAAGACGCTCGTCGAGGCGCTGACCTTCGGTCGCACTTGCCGCGCCTGGCCGCTGTCCAGCGCGGCCATCTCTTTCAGGTCGGCACCCGCGCAGAAGGTCGTTCCTGTTCCGGTGAGCACGACCGCCCAGATACGGGGATCAGACTCGGCGGCCACGAGTTCATCGGCGAGCCGGGTGAGGAGTTCCTGGCTGAGCGCGTTCGCCCGCCCGGGTCTGTTCAGCCGCAGCGTCCGCACGTTTCCCTCGGTGCCCGCCACCAGGATGTCCTCGCTCATTGGGACAGCCCTTTCGTCACGTCGCGCCGTTTCTGCGCAGGGCGCCGCGCGGGGATCGGTTCCCGCCACGGCCGGTGCGGGATTCCGAACGCGGTCTTGCCGACTCGGAAGTGCTGCGCCTCCTCGAAGGTCTCGGCAAGCGGGAGGTTTTCGTCGTAGAGCCGCTCCGCTGTCGGGCGGGGACCCGCATGCCCGACATGCCCGGGGACCGCGCGCCCGATGATCCGCTCGAGAAGCGGGATGACTTCGATGAGCGCGTCAAGGTCGATGCCGGTGCTGATGCCCATGCTCTCGGCGAGATGGACGACGTCCTCCGTCGCGGCCATCCCGGTCGCGCGCCCGTTCCCGCAGTACGGGCACCCCCCGATGCCGCCCACCGTTGTGTCAAGGTGGAGGTCCCGCTCACCGCACTCCTGAATCGCCGCGTAGATGGACGCGACCGCCATTCCGCGGGCGTCATGCAGGTGCAGGTAGACCGAATCGATCTCCGGCCAGTGCCCAAGTGCCACGCGGAGGGTCTCAGCGACCGTACCGGGGGTGTTCCAGCTCATCGGGTCACCGAGCATCAGGAAGCGGACAGGCACGCCGCGCTCGTCCCATACCCGGTGGGCCCGCTCGAGCATGCCCATGCGCTCGTCCAGCGAGAACTTGCCCTCGAAGTTCGAACCCCACGCCGCGTTGACGCCGATGCCCCCCGTCGCTGCCTTCGACGCAAGCGCCATGTCGGCGATGAGGGGCCATCGATCGATCTCGTCCCGCTGTCGCTGATTCGCATTGCGG
Source organism: bacterium (assembly GCA_035945995.1). Classification (NCBI taxonomy): domain Bacteria; species bacterium. The sequence goes on along the minus strand of DASYZR010000038.1, from coordinate 435 downwards.
CGCACGAACGTGTCGCACAGGTGGGCGATCAGCGTGGGCGGCAAGGGCGGGGATTCGATGAAGGGGTAGGCGGCCGCCCGGTCGCGGCCCTTCTGATTGAGCGCCAGTGCCGTGTAGTGCACGCCCGGCGCCGGGACGAACCGCGCGAGCAGCTCGTCGATGTGCGCCATCTGGGGCGTGTAGTTCGGGCTGACGAACGAGCCCACGTTGATCCAGCGCAGTCCGGTCCGCGAGAGCGCGTCCAGCAGTTCCAGCTTCTCATCGGTGCTGATATCAACGGACTCGATCTGCATGCCCTCCCGCATGACCTCCTCGTGCAGGTGGACCCGCGGCAACGTCATCGCTGCTCTCCTTATCGACTAGTAGCTGACACCGTGCATAACAGTCGTTCTGGTCAGGTCGCCGGGTCCCGGTGCCCGGTCCACATGTCAAGGT
>DASYZR010000037.1 GCA_035945995.1 bacterium | reverse complement strand
GGTACTGCAAAGGGAAGGGCGGCTCGATGCACATCGCCGACGTCGAGGCCGGCATTTTGGGCGCCAACGGGATCGTCGGCGGCGGCATGGGGCTCGCCACCGGGGCCGCGCTCGCCTCGCAGCTCGCCGGCCGCGACGACGTCGCCGTCTGCTTCTTCGGCGACGGCGCCCTCAACCAGGGCATCTTCCACGAGGCCGCCAACATGGCCGCGATCTGGCGCCTGCCGGTCGTCTTCGTGTGCGAGAACAACCAGTACGCGATGTCCGCGCGCGCCGACCGGTTCACGTCGGTGGCGGATCCCTCGGTCCGGGCGACCGCGTACGGATTCCCAGGCGTGAGCTGCGACGGGATGGACGTATTGGCCGTGTACGCGACGGTCGGCGCGGCGGTGGCGCGGGCGCGCGCGGGAGACGGGCCGTCGCTCGTCGTCTGCGTGACGTACCGGTTTCTCGGTCACCACGTCGGCGACCCGCTCAACTATCGCGACAAAGCCGAAGTCGAGATCTGGCGGGCGAAGGATCCGATCGACCGGTTCCGGGCGCTGCTCGTCGAGCGGCGGGTCGCGACCGCCGCCGAGGCCGATGCCCTCCGCCCGCAGGTCGAGCGGGAGATCGAGGACGCCGTCGCGTTTGCGAAGGCGAGCCCCGAGCCCGACCCGAGCGCGCTCACCGAGGACGTGTACGCGTGAGCGCGGTCGAGACGCAGGCGGCGCCCGCGGGCACCCGGGTCCTCACGTACGCGGAGGCGCTCAACGAAGCGCTGCGCGAGGAGATGCGGCGCGATGCCCGTGTCTTCGTCATGGGGGAAGACGTCGCGGTGTGGGGGGGCGGCGGCGTCTTCGGGGTCACGCGCGGTCTCGTCGAGGAGTTCGGACCGGAGCGCGTCCGCGACACGCCGATCTCCGAGGAAGCGATCGCGGCGCTCGCGGTCGGGGCGGCGATGGCCGGGGCCCGGCCGGTCGCGGAATTCATGTACGCGGACTTCCTCACGCTGGCGATGGAGCCGATCGTCAACCAGGCCGCCAAGATCCGGTACATGTTCGGCGGAAAGGCCCGCGTGCCGGTGGTCTTCCGCGCCCAGGAAGGAGCGGGGCGCGGCAACGCGGCCCAGCACTCCCAGTCGCTCGAAGCGTGGTTCTGCCACATCCCCGGATTGAAAGTCGTCACGCCCAGCACGCCGGCGGACGCCAAAGGCCTGCTGGTCTCCGCGATCCGCGACGACAACCCGGTCGTGTTCCTCGAGCACAAGATGCTGTACAACACGAAGGGCCCGGTTCCGGCCGGCGAGCACACCGTGCCGCTCGGGGCGGCGGACCGCAAGCGCGAGGGGCGCCACGTGACCGTCGTCGGCATCCACACGATGGTGCTCAAAGCCCTGGAGGCGGCCGATCAACTGGCGGCCGAAGGCATCGAGCTCGAGGTGATCGATCCCCGCACCCTGGTGCCGCTCGACGTGGAGACGATCGTCGCGTCCGTCCGCAAGACCGGCCGGCTCATCGTGACGCACGAGGCGTACGAGCGGGGCGGCATCGGCGCCGAGGTCGTCGCGCAGGTCGTCGCGGCGGCCTTCGACGCCCTGGACGCGCCGCCGGTCCGGGTGTGCGGCGCCAACGTGCCGGTGCCCTACAGCGGCCGGCTCGAGGCGGCGGCCCTGCCGCAGGTGGACGGCATCGTGGCCGCCTCCCGCCGGCTGATGGCGTGACGGCCGCGCCGCCCGGGCGGGCCTCGAGGCCGTCGGCCTGATGGCGACGGAGGTCGTGCTCCCGAAACTCGGCCTGACCCAAGACGACGGCACGATCGTCCGGTGGGTCAAGCCCGAGGGCAGCCGGGTCGCGAAGGGCGAGCCGCTGTTCGAAGTGATGACCGACAAGGCGACGATCGAAGTTGAATCGCCGGCGTCGGGCGTGCTGCTGCGGATTCTCGTCCCCGAAGGCGCCACGGCGCCCGTCGCCACGCCGATCGCCTTGATCGGCGAGCCCGGAGAGCGAATCGTTGAACGTTCCGCCCCGTCGCCCGCGCCGGCAGTGTCTGGTGTATCGGTGAATGCGCCGGGGCCCCGGCCGTTGAGTGAGCTGACGACGCCTCCCCGAACGACCGGCGCGGCCGCGGTGGGCGGCACATCGGGTGACGGGCGCGTTCGCGTGTCGCCGCGCGCGCGCGCGCTCGCCTCGGCGCGCGGGATCGATCTCCATTCCCTTCGCGGCACCGGTCCCGACGGCCGGATCATCGAGCGCGACGTGCAGCGGGCGCTCGACGCTCCCCCCGCGGGAGGCGCGTC
>DASYZR010000036.1 GCA_035945995.1 bacterium | reverse complement strand
GGCCGAGCGGTACCGTGAAGGCCGGGTGTTCCTGGCCGGCGACGCGGCGCACGTGCATTGGGCGTACGGCGGGAAGGGACTGCAGACCGGGATCCAGGACGCCGGCAATTTGGGCTGGAAGCTGGCCGCGCAGGTCCGCGGCTTCGCGCCACCCGATTTGCTCGACACCTATCACGCCGAACGGCACCCCGTGGGGCAACGGTTGATGGTGATCACCCGGGCCCAGGAGGCGCTCGCGCGCCCGGGCGAGCACGTCACGGCGCTGCGCGAGCTGGTTGGTCAACTCTTGACACACGAACAGACGTACCGATCCATCGTGGAAGAGATCTCCGACGTGGACATTCGCTACGACATGGGCGCCGGCCCGGGCCACGGGCATCCCCTGCTCGGCCGGTGGGCCCCGAACCTCACCCTGCGCACCGAGCATGGCACCACCCGCGTGGCGGAACTTCTGCACGCGGGCAGGGGCGTGTTTCTCGATATTGCCGGCCGACCGGCGCTGCATGGCGCCGCCGCGAACTGGGCCGATCGGGTTGATGGGATCACGGCTCGGTGTTACGAGCGGCCCGCGAATCTGGATGCACTGCTCGTTCGTCCGGACGGCTACGTGGCCTGGGTGGCCGGATCTAATGACGGGGACGAGGAATCCCAAGGAACGCTGTGCGCCGCATTGGAGAAATGGTTCGGCGCGGCAGGCACGTCGTGACTCAAACGGGCCAGACCGTTGGACGAGGATCACCCCCGATGCGCAAGGTTAAAGCAGCAATTGGCAGCGTAGTGTTCTTCGCGGCAAATCCGGGGATGATGGGCGGCTTCGTGCCCTGGCTGCTCACCCACTGGCGGTCCTCCCATCCACCGCGCGCACTGGAAGCGCTCGGTGGCGCCTTGATCGTTGTGGGCGCCGGCATGCTGCTTGAGACGATCGTCCGCTTCGTGCTTGAGGGCCGCGGCACTCCCCATCCGGGCGCGCCGACCGAGGAGCTCGTTATCGGCGGGTCCTACCGCTACGTCCGCAACCCGATGTACCTCGCGGTGATCGCGGCGATCCTCGGCCAGGCGCTGTGGTTCGGACGCCTGGTCTTGCTGATCTACGCAGTCGTGTTCTGGCTGATCGTCGCGAGCTTCGCATACTTCGACGAGGAGCCGACGCTGAGCCGCCGCTACGGTGAGCAGTACGCCCCCTACCGGTTTGCGGTCCCAGGCTGGTGGCCGCGGCTGCGGCCATGGTCGCCAGAGGGGCGCGGTCACCGTGACGCCGTAGCGATCCTCGATCAGCCGCGCTCCGCGAGCACCACGCACTCCACGTGGTAGGTGTGCGGGAACAGATCGAGCGGCTGGGCGTGCCGCACCACGTACCCCGCGGCGGCCAGTTCCCGGAGGTCGGGGGCGAGCGTCGTCGGGTTGCACGAGACGTAGACGATCCGCGGGGCCTGGGTGCGCGCGACCTTGCGCATGACCCGGGCGCCGGCGCCGCTCCGGGGCGGATCGAGGACGAGCACGTCGGGCCGGCCGGTCCGGGCCGCGAGGTCCGGCAGCACGTGCCGGACGTCGCCGTCCGCGAATTCGACGTTGGCGAGCCCGTTCAACGCGGCGTTGTCGCGGGCGGCCTCGACGGAGGGCGCCACGATCTCCATGCCCAGCACCCGCCCCGCCCGCCGCGCGAGCGCGAGCGAGAACGTCCCCACGCCGCAGTAGAGATCGAAGACCGTCTCGCCGCCGCGTAGATCCGCGAACGCCTCCACGACCTCCACAAGGCGCTCCGCCTGCGCGGTGTTGGTCTGGAAGAACGTCTCGAGGCCGATCCGGAACACGAGGCCCGCCAGCACCTCGCGGATGTAGGGCCGTCCCGCAACGATCGTGATGTCGCTCAGCGGCACACCGTCCGAGGTCCCCGCGTTGGTCGCGTGCGCGACGCTCGCGATCTCCGGGACGGAACCGATCAGCCGGTCCGCGAGTTCCCGCAGTCCCGGTACGTCGGGAGCCGTGGTGATGAGCGCGACCATGACCTCGCCCGTCCCCTTCGCCTCGCGGATCACGACCTGGCGGAGCAGGCCGGTGCGACTGCGCGGATCGTAACTCGACAGGGCCGATGCCCGGGCAAAGGCCTCGACCGCCGCCAGGATGATGTTGGTCCGGGGCGATTCGAGGTAGCACGTCTCGATCGGCACGATCTTGTCGAACGCGCCGCGCCGGTGCAGGCCGAGCCCCGCGGGATGAAACGAAAACTCCATCTTGTTGCGGTAGTACCATGGCGCCGCCATCCGGACGATCGGGCGAACCTCGACGTCGCGCAGGCCGCCGAGATGGGCCAGACTCTCGCGTACGATCGCCTCTTTGGCCGTGACCTGGGCGCCATACGTGAGGTGCTGCCAGATGCAGCCGCCGCACGGTCCGAAGTGCGGGCAGGGCGGGGGGGTCCGGACGCGGGACGGCGACTCGATGCCGACGAGATCCGCCTCCGCGTAGCCCGCTTTGACCCGCCAGAGGCGCGCGCGAACCCGGTCGCCGGGCGCCGTGTCCGGCACGAAGACGACCAGGCCGTCGAGCCGGCCGACGCCGCGGCCGCCGTACGCGAGCCGGTCGATCGTGAGGATGATCTCGTCGCCGCGGCGGGGCCGCGGTGCTGCCACAGCCATCGCCGAGCATCATAGCAGACGCGTGAACGTGGGATAAGTGAAATGCACGGGTACGGCCGTGCCGGGAGGTGAGGCCGCGTGGCGACACGGGGGGCCGGGACGCGTACGGCGGCAGGACTGATCGTCGGGACGGTGCTCGCGCTGGCGGGCACCGGCGCTTCGTCCGCGGCGGGGACGATCGGCGGGACGGTCAGCGTGGTCGGGGTGTGGGGGGGAGCCGAACTCGACAGCTTCAACGCGATGGTGAAGCCCTTCGAAGACCGGACCGGGACGCGCGTGGAGTTTCAGGGCACGCGAGACCTGAGCGCCGTGCTGACGACCCGCGTGCAGGGGGGCAACCCGCCGGATGTCGCCGCGCTGCCGAACCCGGGACAGTTGACGCCGTTCGTGCGGGCCCACGCGCTCAAACCGCTGAGCCGCGTCCTGGACATGAGCCGCGTCGGCCGGGAGTACCCGCCGTCGTGGTTGGACGTCGGCCGGGTCGGCGGCGAACCCTACGCGATCGTCGTCAAGACGGCCCTCAAGGGCCTCGTCTGGTACGATCCCAAGACGCTCGCGGCCGCGCACATTACGCCGCCGCGGCGGTGGGCGGATTTCGCGGCGCTCACCGACCGGCTCGCGGCCCGCGGCACGACGCCGTGGTGTCTCGGCCTCGCCAGCGGCGCGACCAGCGGCTGGCCGGCTACGGACTGGATCGACATGCTGCTCCTCCGCGCGGCCGGTCCGGCGGCGCACGACGCCTGGGTCCGGCACACGATGCCGTGGACGGCGCCGTCCGTGCGGCAGGCGTGGGAGCAATTCGGGCGGATCGCCACGAACCCCAAGGCCGTCTACGGCGGTCCCCAGGGCGTGCTGGCGACCCAATTTAATGAAGCGCCGTTCCCGATGTTCGCGACGCCGCCGCGCTGCCTGTTCCACCTGCAGGCCACGTTCATCGAGGACTTCATTGAAAAGCAGTTCCCCGCGGTGCGTCCGGGGACCGACCTCGCGTTCGTTCCGTTCCCGCAGATTGCGCCGCAGTACGCTGCCGTCGCGCAGGTTGGGGGCGACGTATTCGGGATGTTCCGCGATACGCCGCAGGCGCGGGCGCTCATGCAGTACCTTGTGACCGCGGACGCGCAGGCGATCTGGGTCAAGCGAGGCGGCGCGCTCTCCGCCAACAAGGGGGTGCCGCTCGCGGACTACCCCGACGTCCTCAGCCGGCGGGCGGCCGAGGTGCTGACCCGCGCGTCGGTCGCGCGCTTCGGCGCCGGCGATCTCATGCCGCCCGCGGTCACGACGGCGTTCTACAAGGGAACCCTCGACTACATCGCCCACCCGGACCGTCTGGACGAGATCCTCCGGCACCTCGAAGCCGTCGCGCGAGACGCCTACAAGTAGCCGGTGGACCGGCTGCTTCCGGCCGCGCTCGCCCTGGTCGGCGCCCCCGCCGCGTCGGTCGCCTACATTCTCGCGGCGGAACTGGCGCTCGGCCGGCTGCCCGATCGCCGGCGGACGGCGCTCCGGCCGTGGGTCTGGACCGCCCCCGCGCTTCTGTTCGTGGCCGTCTTTCTCGTCTACCCGACCCTGGACACGCTCGCGCTCAGTTTTCGGGACGCCGCGGACGCCCGGTGGGTCGGGGCGGCCAACTACGTCTACACGTTTCAGAGCCGGGAGGCGCTCGTCGCGTTGCGCAATACGCTCGTCTGGCTCGTGGTCTTCACCGGATTGGTGGTGGCCGGGGGCCTCGGCATCGCGGTGCTTGCCGAGCGGGTGCGCTACGATGCCGTGGTCCGGGCCATCGTGTTCCTGCCGATGGCCCTGTCGTTCACCGCGGCCGGCGTGATCTGGAAGTTCGTCTACGAGTTCCGGCCGGCCGGCGCGCCGCAGATCGGGCTCCTCAACGCCGTGCTCGGGGCCGCCTTCCCGGGCTTCGACCCGCGCGCGTGGCTGGTCGGCGCGCCCTGGAACACGCTGTTCCTCATCGTCGTGGCCGTGTGGATCTGGATCGGGTTTGCGACCGCGGTGTTCGCCGCCGCGCTCAAGGCCGTGCCGGCCGCCATGTTCGAGGCCGCGCGCGTCGACGGCGCCGGCGAATGGCGCGTCTTTGTCCAGATCGCGCTGCCGGCGATCGGCCCGACCACCGCCGCCGTAGCGACCGCGATGGTCATCACCGCGCTCAAGGTCTTCGACGTGGTATACGTGATGACGAGCGGGAACTACGATACCGACGTCCTCGCCAACCGGATGTATCGGGAGCTGTTCGTGGATCAGCACCTCGGACGCGCCGGCGCCCTGGCCGTGCTGCTGTTGGCCGCGACGGCGCCGGCGATGGTGGCGAACCTCCGGCGCCTCCGCAGGGAGGCAGAAACCCGGTGATGCGGACGCGCGGTCTTCGCGGGATGCCCGTGCACGCGGTGCTCTGGCTGATCTGCGTCGCGTGGCTCGCGCCGGTCGCCGGGCTGCTCGTCAGCTCGCTCCGCCCCGCCGCCGACGTCGCCGCGACCGGGTGGTGGACCGCGGTCGCGCGTCCGGCGTTCACGCTGGCCAACTACCGCGATGTGCTGACGACCCAGGGCATCGGGACGAGCGTGCTCAACAGCGTCGCCATCGCCGCGCCGGCCACCGTCATCCCGCTGCTGCTCGCCGCGTACGCCGCGTACGCGTTCGCCTGGATGCGGTTTCCGGCCCGCGGAGCCCTCCAGGCCCTCGTCGTCCTGCTGCTCGTCGTCCCGCTGCAGACGACGTTGGTGCCCGTGCTCCGGTTGTTCACTGCGGTCCGGCTCACGGGCACGTTCCCCGCGCTCTGGCTCGCGCACACCGGGTACGGCCTGCCGCTCGCCGTCTTCCTCCTGCGCAACTTCATCGCCGGGCTGCCGGCCGATCTGCTGGACGCCGCGGCCATCGACGGGGCGGATCCCGCCGCCGTGTTCTTCCGGGTCGTGCTGCCGCTATCGGCCCCGGCGATCGCGGCGCTTGCGATCTTTCAGTTCCTCTGGGTCTGGAACGATCTGCTGGTGGCGCTCAGCTACCTCGGCGGGCGGCCGGGCGTCGCCCCGCTCACCGTCGCGATCGCCGGGCTGGTGAGCTCCCTCGGGAGTGGCTGGCACCTCCTGACCGCGGCGGCGTTCGTGTCGATGGTCCTGCCCCTCGCGGTCTTCTTCGCACTCCAGCGGTACTTCGTCCGCGGGCTCGTCGCCGGTACGCTGAAGGAGTAGCGTCGAATAGCGCGCGGCGGAACGATTCCGCGGGCGGCGCAGAATTGGCCCTACGCGCACACATGTTTCCGATTGATCGCGCCGTCCGGAGGGAGGATTGCTCGTCACGGGCGCGAGCCCGATGATCGTGAACGAGTCTAAAGGGGCCTCGCGGCTCGTCTTGGTGAGCAGGAACCCCTTCGGCACCCTTCTGGAGGCACGCCTGCAGGCCGCGCGTCACAACGTCGAGCCGAACTTCTAACCGCCGGGCACGGCGGCACGTCCTCCACTGCCTAGGACGAACGCACGTAAGTCGGTTCCCCCTGGGTGCTCGAACGATTGCACGTCGCGGCGGTCGTCGGGCGGTTTGGACTGCGACATGTGACGGCATGACGGGTGTCCCCCAACCCTGTCGTGCGTGCCGCGCGTCGCGCGATCGTGCTCCCGCGGCATACCTCGGCCGGTCCGCCGGCTCCTGACGCTTGACGGTAGACAGATCTTCTGGGCATAATCGAGGTTGTCTGGTGGTCCGACCACCGGGCCAATAACCCGGTTGACCCGGGGCAAAGAGTGCCAATCGGAGGGATTCCGATCCCATCCAACGTGGTGTCGTCCATTCAGGCCGATCTCAGTCCGGTCAGAAAGACGAAAGTCTACGCCGAGGTGGCCGCGCAGATTCAGCGCCTCATTGCCGACGGGCGCCTCAAGCCCGGTGACAAACTTCCCCCCGAGCGCGAGCTCGCCGAGGTGTTCGGCGTGAGCCGCAGTTCCGTCCGCGACGCGATCCGCGTGCTGGAGATGCAGAGGCTCGTGGAACCGCGCCACGGCGACGGCACGGTGGTACGCGAAATCCCGATCGACCGGCTCATCCGGCCGCTTGCGGACGCCCTGACCGCCAGTAAGGACCTCGTGGCCGACCTCTTCGACATGCGCAGGATGCTCGAACCGCCGCTGGCCCGCGCGGCGGCGTTCCGGGCGACCGATGAGGACATCGAGGCCCTCCGGCAGGTCGTTGCCCGCCAGACCGAGCGCGTCAAGGCCGGGCAGATCGCCCTCGAGGAAGACAACGAGTTCCACTACCTGATCGCCACCGCCGCGAAGAACCAGGTGGTGCTCCGGACGGTGGACGTGCTCATGGAACTGCTTCGTGACAGCCGCGTGCGCTCGCTGCAGGGTCACGGCCGCGCCGAGAAGTCGCTCGACGGCCACCGGCGCATCCTCGAGGCGATCCGCCGGCGGGATGCCGAGGCCGCGGCGCTCGCCATGCGTCGGCACATCGAGGACATCGAAGCGACACTGTTTCCGGCGGAGCCGTCCGCCGTCAGGCCCGGCTGACACGCCGGTAGGGCCGCCGCAGGCGGCCCGGGAGGAGGGTGGATCGGATGGGACGCACGATCTCGGTGGAGGTCGTCTACCGGGGGATCTTCCAAAAGACGCTGGCCAAGAACATCTGCCGGGGGATCGTCCTGGCGGCCCGGAAGGAAGGCAAAGTCGGGGTCGCGTTCGGGCGGTACGGGGACTCGCCCGAGCGCAACGGGATCCCCGCGAAGCAGTTCGCGATCGTCGCGCCGGACGAGGAGGAGCTCCAGCTCAGCATGGCCCAGTACGAGCCGGCGGAGACGGACATCACGATCTCCGTCGACGACATGTTGTGCAAGGGCGTCGAGTCCTGGGCCTGGTACGGCCTGCAGCCGATCAACGAGAAGGTCCGGACAGACGCGGTCCTGCTCGTCACCTCGACCCTGCCGGCCGATGAGATCGTGAAGTTCTGCCACACCAAGCCGACCCCGTATCGCCTCGCGGTGCTGCCGGCCATTCCGAGCTTTTCGGGGCTGTGGGTGTACAAGGACGATCATACCGACGTGCGCATCCTCGGCGCGCTGCCGAAGCTCTGTCCCGACCTCGTCAGCCTCGACGCGATGCTGGCGGCGGTGAAGGAAGAGTGGGGGGACGAGCTCAAGGCCGCGTCCGCGCGGCGGGCCTTCGAGTCGATCACGACGCGCCCGGTCACGCCGGACGAGGGCAACACCGAGGTGCCCTACCGGTTCGACCTGCCCGGCTGGACCAAGATGCGCGAGGGCGTCACGGTGGACGGGATGACGCTCGGCGAGCCGATCAAGTTCGGCGACCAGATCGGCGGCTACCGGCCGGCGCGCAATCCCTACTTCAAGAAGTACTCCACCCGCACCATGCGCCCGGTCATCGACTTCGACAAGTGCATCAAGTGCACGCTGTGCTGGCTGCAGTGCCCCGACTCGTGCTTCGACGTCACGCCGGACCAGACGTACGATCTCAACGCCGAGGCGTGTTGCGGCTGCGGCGTCTGCGAAGCGGTCTGCCCGGTGGACGACTGCGTGACGATGGTCAACGAGCAGGCGTTCACCGACAACAAGAGCCAGTGGGAGGCGTACAAAACCGACAAGAAGGCGTACGCCGCCTGGGTGGATGCGAAGATCAAGGAACGGCCCGAGCGGTCTCACGGGTTCCGGTACAAGGGCCAGTACCAGGCGCAGATCGCCCAGGCGGGCGGCACGACGGCGGGAGGTGACGAGTAGTGGACGCGGACAGCGCAACGGCCGTCCAGACGGCGGTCGCCGAGCAGGAGGCTCTGATCAGCGGGAGCGAGGCCGTGGCCGTCGCGTCCAAACTCGCGGACGTGGACGTGATCACGGCCTACCCGATCCGGCCGTACGATACGATGATGCAGTACGTGGCGAAGCAGATCGCGAACGGCGAGCAGGACGCGGAGTACATCGTCGCCGAGAGCGAGCACAGCCAGTTCGAGATCGCCAAGCACGCCAACGTCACCGGCGCCCGCACCCTGTGCGGCTCGAGCGGCGTCGGCTGGTGCTACGCGTTCGAGGCGATCGCGGTGACCCCGGCCCTGCGGCTGCCGATGCTCGCGATGGTGGGCAACCGGGCGCTCGACGATCCCGGCGCCTTCGGCACGGAGCACAACGACGCGCTCGCGGCGCGCGATCTCGGCTGGATGCACATCTGGGTCGACACCGCGCAGGAGGCGCTCGACACCACGCTGATCGCCTACCGCGTCGCGGAGGACCGGCGCGTGTACCTGCCGTGCGCGATCAGCACCGACGGCGCGTTCCTCACCCATTCGCAGACGTTGGTGAAGATCCCGCCCAAGCAGTGGGTGGACGAGTTTCTGCCCAAGTACGACCGCAAAGACCTTCGCCTGCATCCCGACAATCCGATCACGATCGCCCCCCAGGTGAACGAGGACTGGCTCATGGAGATCCGCCGCCAGACCGACGAGGCGATGCGCAACGCGCGCGGCGTGATCGAGGAGGCGTACCGGGACTTCGAGCGGATCTTCCACCGGGGAGCCGCTCGCCCCGCGCCAGACGGGGTCGCCAACCCGTTCTTCGAGGAGTACCAGACCGACGACGCCGAGGTCGTGCTGGTCGGTATGGGCACGCTGTCCATGCCGGTCAAGGTGGCGATCCGGAAAATGCGGGAGCAGGGCCAGAAGGTCGGCTTCGTCCGCATCCGCTGGTTCCGGCCGTTCGACTACGAGCGCCTCGGGGCGCTGCTCTCGCGGTTCGCCGCGGTCGGCGTCATCGACCGCGACTTCTCGCTGGGCTCGCCGTACAACAGCGGCGTCGTCGCCAACGAGGTCCGGGCGGCCCTGTACGGTCAGCCGAAGCACCCGCCGGTCGTGAGCTTCATCACCGGCCTCGGCGGACGCGAGGTCACGATCCCGGGCGTCCGGGAGATGTTCGAGCACACCCGCAAGGCGGCCGAGGCCGGCGTGTCTCCCACTGACACGCTGTGGATCGGCGTCCGGGCCTGAGCGCGAGCAGATCACGCCCTTGATCTAGAGGAGGAGACGACATGGATACTCCCGAGGTCGCCACAATGCCCATCCCGGTGCTCGAGCCGATCAAAGGCGTCAAGCGGGCGCCGCTGGAGGAATACTTCACGTCCGGCCACCGGACGTGCCAGGGCTGCGAGTCGGCGCTGGTGATGAAGTTGATGGTCAAGGCGGCCGGGCCGCGCACGGTCGTTCTCGGCAGCACCGGCTGCATGTACGTCGCCAACACGACGTACTACAGCACGCCGTGGGTGGTGCCGTGGATGCACACGCAGTTGGGGTCCTCCGGCTCCGCGGCGGTCGGCACCGCGGCCGGCTACACGGCGCTCATGCGCAAGGGACGGATCAAGCAGGAGCCGATCAACATCATCTCGTTCTGCGGCGACGGGGGCGGCGCCGACATGGGCCTCTCCGCCATCTCCGCCGCGCTGCAGCACACCGATTACAACCACCTCATCTTGCTGTACGACAACGAGTCGTACGCCAACACCGACATCCAGGCGTCCGGCAGCAGCCCGTACGGCGTGCATACGACGTTTTCGCCGCCCGGGAAGGCGAAGCGCATTCTCCACAAACGGTGGAAGAAGAACATGGCCGCGATGCTCGCCGCCGGCCACTCCGAGTGCCGGTACGTCGGGACGGTCGACGCGTCGTACGCCGTGGAATTCATGAACCGGATCCGGAAGGCGCTCAGCATCGGCGGCCCCACGTTCATCCACTCGCTCGATCCGTGCCCCAAGGGATGGGACTACGACCCGATGCTGTCGCACGAACTGGGCGAGCTCGCCGTGCTGACCGGCGTGTGGCCGCTGTTCGAGGTCGAGAATCACGTGCTCAAGCTCTACGGCAAGAGCAAGGCGATCGTGGAGGGCCGGCAGAAGCGGCTGCCGGTGCGCGACTATCTCCTCAAGCAGGGACGGTTCGCGCACTTCACGGAGGACGACGTCGATTACTTCCAGGCCAAGATCGACGAGATGTGGACCAAGTGGCTGGTGCCCGGCGTGCTGCCGTTCGCGACGGACGTGTTGAACGACCGGCCGCCGGCGCAATAGGACCGCACGAATCGGGTCGGGCGGGGAAAGGCGACGATAGACTGACCGGGCCGGCGACAGGGCCGGTTCGCGACGGGTCACAACCGCACAGCACGGGCTCGCGACCTTGACGTTGCGAGGTGACGGGCATGAGACCACGGGCTTCCCTTCTCGATGCCGATACTGCCGGCCGACGGGGAAGCCCGTGCATGTGACGCCGTAACGGCCCGGGCGGGCAGTTGCCGCCTGGGCCCGCTTGTTGCCGGTGAGGAAGGCCCGCCGCCGGGGCCCCCTCGCGGGCGGGAGGGACGATGATGGACACGATCTTTCTGGGAATCGGGTTCGGCCTCGTGACGGGCTCGATCTTGGCCTTGTCCGCCGTGTCCTTTACGCTGCAGTACGCCGTGAGCGGCATTCCCAATCTGGCGCACGGCGAGCTGCTGACGTACGGCGCCTATGCCGCCTACGCGGTGACCCGCGCGACGCACAATCTCGTGGCCGCCGGACTGGCCGCCGCCCTCGTCGGCGGCGTCACGGCGTGGGCGATGAACGCCGGGGTGGTCGAGCCGTTTGTCCGGGCCCGGATCAAGAACATCGTGATCTTCATCGCCACGCTCGGGGCCTCGCTCGTCCTCCAGAACGTCATCCTCCTGATCTTCGGGGGGGCCAACGTCGCGTACGTGCTGCCGCAGACCGAGTCGCACCCGGTGGGCCCGTTCATCTGGACCGGCCGGGACGAGGCAATCATGGCCTCGGCGGTGGTCGTCATGCTGCTCCTCTACGTGATGCTGCAGTACACCAAGTTCGGCAAGTCGCTGCGCGCGGTCTCGGAGAACCGCGAGCTCGCCCGGGTGTCGGGCATCGGCGCGCACGGGGTGGTGCAGTTCACCTGGTTTCTCGCGGGGATCGTCGCCGGATTTGCCGGGTTCATCCTCGCCGTCAGCGTGGGGACGCTGGTGCCGAGCTTCGGGTTTACGTTTCTGCTCGTGACGGTGACCGCGGCCGTCGCCGGGGGGCTCGGCAAACCGTACGGCGCGATGGCCGCCGCGCTCGTGCTCGGCCTGGCCATGGAGATCAGCGCGTTCTACGTCGACGCGGCGTACAAGCTGCTGATCGCGTTCGGGATGCTGGTCCTCGTGTTGCTCTTTCGTCCGGACGGGCTGTTCAGCAGCAAGGTCGGAGGCGTGTTCGAGTGATCCAGTACATCGCCTCGGTGGCGACCGAAGGCGTGATTTTCTCGATCATGGCGCTCGGCCTGAACGTGATCTGGGGATGGACGGGCGATTTCGACATCGCCTTCTATGGCTACGTGGCCGTCGGCGTGTACATGGCCATGGTCACCACGATCGGCCGGCTGCCTCCGCCCGACCAGTACATCCTGGGCTGGCACCTGCCGTTTCTGCTCGCCGTGCTGATCGCGATGGCGAGCGCGGCCGTCCTCGCCCTGGGCGTGGGCGCGGTCGCGCTGCGCAAGCTCCGCGCGTCCTACTTTGCGATTACCACGCTCAGCACCGTCTTGATACTGCAGATCTTCATCAGCAACTACACGCCGCTGTTCAACGGCTACAACGGGCTGTACGGAATGGAGCAGCCGTTCAACGACGTGTTGAACCTGTCGCCGCAGGCGTACCCCTTCTTCTTCCTGGCCTTCTGCACGGCCGTCCTGGCCGCCGTCTACGTCGTCCTGGAACGGCTCTCCAACAGTCCCTTCGGCCGTGCCCTGCGCGCGGTTCGAGAGGAGGAGCGCGCGGCGGCGGCGTTCGGCCGGAGCATCTACGGGCTCAAGCTGAAGGCGTACGTGCTGGGGGCGGCGCTGGGCGGGTTGGGCGGAGCGCTGTTCGCGGCATACCTGGGGGCCTTCAATCCCACCGCGTGGTCGCCGATCGAGACGCTGCTCCTCTACGCCGCCATTTTCGTCGGCGGGACCGGAAACACTCGCGGCGTGGTCCTCGGGGTCATGCTGGTCAGCGTCGTGTTCCAGGAGATCACCCGCTTTATCCCCAACGTGGGCGGAAACGCGAGCTTCTCCGCGGCGGTGCGCGAAATCCTGATCGGCATCCTGATCCTCGTCACCATGCGCTACCGGATCCAGGGTCTGCTGCCTGAGCGGCGTCCCAAGGACGCCGCGGCCGGACTGGTGGCCGCCAAACCGTATGCGGGAAGGGGGAGCGCCGCTGACTGACCCATCCGATGCCCTGCTCGAGGTGCGGGGGCTCGCGAAGAGCTTCGGCGGCGTGAGCGCGGTCTCCGATTGCAGCTTTGCCGTGCCCGAGCGGCGCGTGACCGGCCTGATCGGGCCGAACGGCGCCGGCAAGAGCACGGCGATCGACCTGGTGACGGGCTTCAAGACGCC
Organism: bacterium; assembly: GCA_035945995.1. Classification (NCBI taxonomy): domain Bacteria; species bacterium. Next base: position 11,399 of record DASYZR010000036.1, on the reverse strand, counting down.
GGACGCGGGCACCGTGCGGTTCGCGGGCCGCGAGATTCAGGGGTGGCCGCCTCATCGCGTCTCCCGTCTCGGTCTCATCCGCACGTTCCAGCTGCCGAAAGAGTGGCCGGGCCTGACGGTAATGGAAAACATGCTCATCGCCGCGCCGGAGCATGGACGCGACGCGATCTGGCGGGCCCTGCTGGCGCCGGCCCCCCTCCGGCGCGCCGAGGAGGAAGACCGGGCACGCGCCCGCACCATCCTCGAGGAGTTCGGCCTCCTCGCGCTGCGGGATGACTTGGCCGGCAACCTGAGCGGAGGCCAGAAACGGCTGCTCGAGTTCGCGAGGGTCGCGATGGCCCGGCCGAAGATGGTGATCCTCGACGAGCCGATGGGCGGCGTAAACCCCGTGCTCGGCGCGCGGATGGGAGACGCGATTACGAGCCTGGTGGCGAGCGACGTGACCGTGGTGATCGTCGAGCACAACCTGCCCTTCATCGAGCGTTGCTGCGATGCGGTGATCGTCATGGCGCTCGGAACGGTGATCGCGACGGGACCGTTCGGTTCCCTGCGTTCCAACCGCGCCGTGGTCGACGCCTACCTGGGCGAGGTGGCGGTTGGTGTCTGAGCAGCCGGCGCTTACCGTGCAGGGGCTGACGGCCGGGTACGGCGGGCCGCCGATCATCGAGAACGTCGAGTTCAAGGCCTCGCCCGGCAAGATCACCGCGCTCGTGGGTCCGAACGGCGCCGGCAAGTCGACGCTGCTGAAGGCCGTCGTCGGCGTGGTCCGGCCGAGCGGCGGTCACGTGTATCTCAACGGCACGGAGGTGACCGGCCAGGCGCCGGAGCGGCTCGTCCGCCGGGGCATCGCGTACGTGCCCCAGGTGGCGAACGTGTTTCCGGGGCTGACCGTGCTGGAAAATCTGGAAATGGGCGGCTACGTCCGCGCCTCCGGCGTGCGCGAGCGGGCCGAGCAGCTCCTGGTGCTGTTCCCGGATCTGCGGACGGCGCTCCGGCGTCCCGCGCGAACGCTGAGCGGCGGCCAGCGGAGCATGCTGGCGATGGCGCGGGGCCTCATGGTGGATCCCGCCGTCCTGCTGCTGGATGAGCCCAGCGCCGGCCTGGCGCCCATCTTCCAGTCCACGGTCTGGGAGCAGATCAAGAAGGTCCGCGACACGGGGGTCGCCGTGGTGGTCGTCGAGCAGAACACACGGCGCACGCTGGTGCACGCCGACTGGGCCTACGTGATGGTGCTGGGGAAGAACCGGCTCGAAGGGCCGGGGAACGTGCTGCTCAACGACGAGGAGGTGGTCAACCTCTACATCGGCCGGCTGTCGTGACGCGTGGGTGGCTCGGGAAACGAAGATGGTGATCGGGGATGGGAAGGACAGCGACAAGAAGGGGGTGCGTATGTCTCGACAGCCCGGGGCGTGTATGGCAGTCGGGGTCTGCTGTGTCGCGGCGATCGCCGGTCTCCTGGTCTACGTGCCGGCAACGTCGGCCGCGTTTTCCGGTTCTCCCGTGCACTTCGGGATGCTTGGGCCGTTCACCGGCCCCCGCTCCGATCTTGGGGCGGCCATTGTCCAAGGCTCGAAGGCGGCCCAGCTGGCGGTCAACGGCGCGGGCGGGATCCTCGGCCGGCAGCTGGTGCTGGACGCGGCGGATACGCTCGGCGACGCGGCCGACGCGGTGCCGGCGATCAACAAGCTCATCGGCGCCGACCACGTGGTCGCGCTCATCGGTCCGGAGACCGCCGAGTACTTCGCGGTGCGGCCGATTTTCACGCGGTTCAAGGTGCCGGACCAGATGCAGGGCGGCGACGTCACGCTGGACCATGAGACGAACGCCTACTTCTGGCGGGACAGTCCGTCGGACTCCGTGCTGAGCGTGGCCATGGCGCTCTACGCTTACCAGAAGGGGTACCGAAGAGCGGCCGTGATGATGTATACGGAGGAATCGGCGCAGACGCTGAAGCCCCCGCTCATCAAGACGTTCCAGAAGCTCGGCGGCAAGATCGTGGCCGACGTGAACATTCAGGGCGGCCAGACATCCTACCGGTCGGAAGTCCTGAAGCTGATCAACGCCAAGCCGGACGTGATCTTCACCCAGACCGATCCGGCCACGGCCGCGGTGCTCTTCTCCAACTTCAAGCAGCTGAACAACCTGCGCATCCCGTTCATCGGTACCGACCTGACGGGCGGGGACGACTATCTCAAGGCGGTCACCTACCAGGCGGCCAACGCGCACCTGATCTCCGTGTACGGGACCTCGGTCGAGGGCAAGGGGAACGACGCCTTCGTCGCCTACTACCACAAGCTGTACCCGGGCAAGGAGCCGCTGGCCAACGCCAACTACGCGTACGACTCGGTCATCAGCACGGCGCTGGCCATCGACAAGGCGGGCTCCACCGCGGGTCCGAAGATCAATGCGGCGATGACCCAGGTCACCAACCCGCCGGGGACCAAGTGCTTCGACTACGCCGGGTGCCTCAAGCTGCTCAAAGCCGGCACGAAGATCAACTACGAGGGCGCCAGCGGCACCCTCGATTACAACCAGTACCACAACGTGTTCGGCCCCTACGGCGCGTTCCAGGTTGACCCGCAGGGCAAGGAACACCAGCTCGTGCTCATGACGGAAGCGCAGCTCGCCAAGGCCGCCCCGTGACGGCGACGCCGGCGGACGCGGCATAGAAGCGCGACCCGGACGGCCCCCAGGGCCGTCCGGGTCGCCTTCGTCTCGGCAGGAGGGAACGGCCGACATGGGATTGATCGTGGACGTCCACATCCAGGCCGGCGTGCCCGGGGAGCAGCTCGACCCGTTTGCGCACTCGCGGCTGCGCAAGGTCCTGGAGACGCGCGCCTTCAACTTCGACGGTTCTCGTCCGGAGGAGGCGGCCCTCGGGGCCGACCCGACGGCGGCGCTCGACGGGGCGGGCATCGACGTCATCTGCCTCATCGCCGGTGACTACAACCGCGCGCTGCCGGGCGCCATCGAGTCGTACGAGGTGCCGAACGACCACGTGGCCGCCGTCGTCGCGCGGCATCCCGGCCGGATCGTCGGCACCTGCAGCGTCGACCCCGTCACCGATCCCGCGGCCGCCGTCCGGGAGCTCGAGCGATGCGCGACCAGACTCGGCTTCCGCGCCGTGCGATTGTACCCGGCCGTCCAGCAATGGGATCCCCGCGACGAACGGCTGTACCCGATCTACCGGCGATGCATCGAGCTCGACCTGCTGGTCCAGATGCACATGGGGTGGACGCCCGTCGTGACCGCGCACATGGAGTACCAGCGGCCCTGGCTGCTGGACGAGGTCGGGCGGACCTTTCCCGAATTGAAGCTGATGATCAGTCATCTCGCCTATCCGTACGCGGACGAGTGTACCTGCGTGATCGCGCGCCACGAGAATTTCTACTGCGACATCTCCTTTTGGGCGCCGCTTCACCCGTCCAAGATCCTGCGGATGATGGTGGACTTCGGGGCGTTGTGCTCGTTCGACCGGATGCTGTACGGATCCAGCAATCCGTTCTTTCGGACGTACCCGCGGGTGATCCGGTCGCTCAACGGCATCGCGGACCGGTACGGCCTGCCGCCGATTCCGGATGCCGCGCTCAGCAAGATCATGGGCGCGAACGCGTGCCGGCTGTGGAAGATCGACCCCGCGCGCATGGGGCGGGCCCCGCAGAACCGCCAGGGCGGCGGCGCGTCTTGACGTCTGCCGCCGGCCGTGCTACTTACTAAGAGAGTCATGTCTCGGATGCGCTCTGCCTACGTACCCCGTCGATGTATCTGTCCCGAGCGGAGGCCGGACTGGCCTTCGCCGGGGCGGACGTCCCCTCGTCTGTCCCTCGTCCGGCGGTATTGAAGGCTCCCTGACGGTCCGGTTTCCGCGTTCGCTCACAGCGAGTTCCCGGGTCGTCTCATGAGGCGCTCCCGGGCTACGTTACCCCATCCGAGGAGGGAAATCGATGCCACAGGGTTATGCGCACGATGTCTTGGTGGAAACGGGCTGGCTGGCCGAGCACCTCGGCGACCCCGCGGTGCGGGCCGCGGAGGTCTCGGAGGACACCTCGCTGTACGGCCAGGGACACATTCCCGGCGCGGTCCATTTCAACTGGCAGACACAGTTGCAGGATCCGGTCCGGCGCGACTGGATCGACCAGGAGCAGGTGGAATCGCTGCTCGGCAACCATGGCGTCGGCAACGACACCACGCTCGTGTTGTACGGGGACAAGAACAACTGGTTCGCCACCTACACGTTCTGGCTGCTCAGGATGTACGGCGCGGACAAGCTGCGCATCCTGAACGGCGGCCGGGCGAAGTGGATCGCCGAGGGCCGGCCCACCGTGACCGACGTCCCAAATCACCCCACGGCGCGCTACCGGGCCAAACCCGCGGACGCGAGCATCCGCGCGTTCCGGGATCAGGTGCTCGCCGCACTCGGCAAGGTGGCGCTGGTGGACGTGCGCTCGCCGCAGGAGTACAGCGGCGAGCTCATCGCGATGCCGGCGTACCCGCAGGAAGGCGCGCAGCGCGGCGGGCACATCCCCGGCGCGCAGAACATCCCCTGGGGCCAGAACGTCCGCGAGGACGGCACGTTCAAGTCCCCGCAGGAGCTCAAGCAGTTGTACGAGGGCAAGGGCATCACCCCGGACAAAAACGTGATCGCGTACTGCCGGATCGGCGAGCGGTCTTCGCACACGTGGTTCACGCTCACGTACCTCCTCGGCTACCCCAACGTGAAGAACTACGACGGGTCGTGGACGGAATGGGGCAGCCTCGTCGGGGTGCCGATCGACAAGCCCGCGGCGGAGCCGGTGAAGCGCTGAGCCCTACGCCCGCCGGCATCCGCGGGTCCGTTGTTTGACGCTGCCGGCGCGCGCGTGCTAAAATCACGGCGTCCCAGGAGCCTCCCCGTCCCCGCGGGACGTGGAGGCTTCGCTATGCCCGGGGATGACGACGCGAACGAGACGGAGGCGCCGTGATGTCGCGGCCAGCGGCTCGTCAGGACGAGAGCGAATTCGTCAAGGAAATTCCCTCCAAGGCCGAGCACTTCGCCGACTGGTACACCGCGGTCGTCCTCAAGGCCGAGCTCGCCGACTACTACCCGGTCCGCGGCTGCATCGTCGTCCGTCCCTACGGGTTCACGATCTGGGAGCTGATGCAGCAGGGGCTCGATCGCCGGTTCAAGGCGACGGGTCATGTCAACGCCTATTTCCCGTTGTTCATCCCGCGGAGTTTCTTCGAGCGTGAAGCGGAACACGTCGAGGGCTTCGCCCCGGAAGTGGCCTGGGTCACGCGTGGCGGCGGCGAGGAGTTGAGCGAGCCGCTCGCGGTGCGGCCGACGTCCGAGACCGCCATCGGGCACATGTATGCGCGCTGGATCCGCTCGTACCGGGACCTGCCGGTGCTCATCAATCAGTGGTGCAACGTGGTCCGCTGGGAGAAGGCCACCCGGCCGTTTCTGCGGACGATGGAATTCCTCTGGCAGGAGGGCCACACCGCGCACCGCACGGCCGGGGAGGCCGAAGCCGAGGCCCGCCAGATGCTGGAGGTCTACCGCGACTTCGCCGAGACCGACGCGGCGATCCCGGTCCTGTCCGGCCGCAAGCCCGAGAGCGAGAAGTTTCCCGGCGCCGAGCGCTCGTACACGATCGAGGCGCTCATGCCGGACGGGCAGGCGCTCCAGTCCGGGACGTCCCACTACCTCGGCCAGAACTTCGCCCGGGCGTTCGACATCAAGTTCCTGGACAGCGACAACACGGAAAAGCACGCGCACACCACGTCGTGGGGCGTAAGCTGGCGGCTGCTCGGCGGCATGATCATGGTGCACGGCGACGACCGCGGCCTGGTTATTCCCCCGGCGCTCGCGCCGTTTCAGGTGGTCATCGTCCCGATCCTGACCGGCAACCGGCGCGACGAGGTTCTCGCCGCCGCGCGCGACCTCGCCCGGCGCCTCGGTACCATCGTGCGCACGCGCCTCGACGACCGGACCGAGGTGACGCCCGGCTGGAAGTACAACGACTGGGAGATGCGCGGGGTGCCGCTGCGGCTCGAGCTCGGGCCGCGGGATCTTGCTCAGCAACAGGTCGTGCTGGCGCCGCGCGCCGGCGGCGGCAAGCAGGCGGCGCCGCTGAGCGGCCTCGAGCAGGCCGTCCCGGCCGCGCTCGAAACGGTGCGCCGGGCGCTGTTCGATCAGGCCAAAGCGTATCTCGACGCGCACATCGTCACGGTGGCCACGCTGGCGGACCTCGTCGAGGCCGTCGCCGGCCGCCGCGGGTTCGTGCGCGCCGTGTGGTGCGGCACGGACGCCTGCGAACAGACGATCCGGAAGTCGAGCGGCGCGTCCCCGCGCGTCATCACCGAGGAGGCCGCGGACGGCCCCTGCGTCGCGTGCGGCGCGCCGGGGCGTGAAGTCGTGTACTTCGCCCGCGCCTACTGAGGCATGCAGGCCGGGCCGTCCCGCCGCCTGAAGGTGCTCCCGATCGCGGTCGCCTGCGCGGCGGCCGTCGCCGGGGCGGTCGTACTGTGGGTGCGGCCCCCGCACACGGTGTCGAGGAGCGCGGCACCGGGCGCCGTGATCGGGGCGCCGGGCGCGGCGTTTCCGAACACCGTCGTCCGGCCGGGGCAGGGCGAGCCGGGCGATCAGCGGCCGGCGCCCGCCCCGGCGTTTTCGCTCGTGGTGCTTTCGGCGGGGACGGCCGCGCCCCCCGCGGGCGGCCCGCCCGCGGGGATTCCCGCACCGGGCGCGCCGCTGGCGCTTGCGGCGCTACGAGGCCATCCCCTGGTCATCAACTTTTGGGCCTCGTGGTGCGGGCCGTGTCGTGCCGAGATGCCGATGCTGGTCAAGGCATGGCACGCGTACGCGGCGCGTGGCGTCGTGGTGCTCGGCCTGGACGTTGATGACACACCCGCCGATGCCCGGCGGTTCCTCGCAGACCACCGTGTCGACTATCCGATTCTAACCGTGCCCGGCGACCGGCTGCTGCGGGCCTACGGCGTGGTCGGACTGCCGACGACCGTATTCGTCGACGCATCCGGCATGATCCGCGCCCGCCAACTCGGGGGATTCGCCGGGGCGGACGGCGAGCGCACGCTCGCGCGCCGCCTCGACGCGCTGCTCGCCACGGACGGACGTTAGCGCAGGGAAGTCCCGCGCCGCCGTCTAACATCGGATTCCGGCAATCCGCGCACGGCGTCCGTGTGCCAATCCTCTTGTCACCGTCGGAGGTGAACGATGTCTTCGCGCTCGCTCGCGGGAGCGCTGCTCGTCTTGTGCGCCGGTCTGACCGGGTGCACGGGGCGGCAGATCCAGGCGATGCGCGAGCGCCCGGCCGCGGCCCCGTCGCCCGCGGTGCCCGTCGCCACGGCGCCGTTTACGGGCCCGGCCGTCGTGGCCAACAGCAACTACCCGAAGGACCCCAACGCCCCGCGCCCGCAGCCGCCCGCGCCGTTCGCGTCGATGAAGAATCCCTTGCCGCCGTCGCCCGACAATCTCGCCAAGGGCAAGGACCTCTTCAACGCCAACTGCGCGCCCTGCCATGGGACCGGCGGCGCCGGCGACGGACCGGCCGCCGCCTCGCTGAATCCCAAGCCCGCCGATTTCAAGTCGTCCATCCATACGAAGCTGCCGGACGGGTACTGGTTCTGGCGGCTCTCCAAGGGCGGCACGGTGAGCCCGTTCAAGGACGTCGGGTCGGCGATGCCGCCGTGGGAAGGCTCGCTGACCGAGCAGCAACGCTGGGTGATCATTCTCTACGAGCACACGTTTTCCGCCCATAAGTGACGGGCCCTGAACGCGGCTCCCCGCCGCTCGACGCCGTGGCGCGGGTGCAGGCGGCGCTGACCGCCGCGGGGGTGGACGCGGCGATCGTCCGGTTCGCGCAGAGCACCCGGACGGCGCAGGATGCCGCCCGCGCCGTGGACACGTCCGTCGGGCAAATCGTGAAGTCCCTCGTGTTCGTCGCGGACGGCCGCCCGATTCTCGCGCTCGTGTCCGGCGCGAACCGCGTGGACGTCGCCAAACTGGCCCGTCTGGCCGGCGCGGCGCGCGTCGAGAAGGCTTCGGCGGATGCGACGCGCGAGGCGACCGGGTTCAGCATCGGGGGCGTGCCGCCGGTCGGCCATCGCGGCCCGCTGCCGGTGTACGTTGACGAAACGCTCCTGCGCTACGAGATCGTCTACGCCGCGGCCGGCACGCCGCATGCGGTCTTTCCGGTCGAGCCGGCGACGCTCGTCCGGATCGCCTCCGGCGCCGTCGGCGACATCGCGGAAAGCGCCGCACCGCCGCCGCGCTGAGGCGTCACAGGGGGAGCGACGCGGCCCGCAGGCGGGCCGTGCGCTCGGCGCGCCCGAGCCCGGCCGCCGGTGCGAAGCCCGCGAGCGCAAGCCCGAGGCCGAGGAGCCACACGAGGGTGAAGCTGCCGGTGGCGTCGAGCACGTACCCGAAGAGCACCCCGGAGATCGTCGAGGCGACCTGGCCGACGGCGAGGTTCAGGGACACGGCGACCCCGGCCCGCTCGATGCCGAACATCTCGGTGGTTAGCGTCGTGAGGATCGGCAGCGTGAGCGCCAGCCCGCTCCCGGCGAGCACCGTGCTGAGTGCCACGCCGGCGGGACTGCGCACCCCCGCGAGCAACGCGAACGATGCCACCAGCACGGCGAACCCGGTCAAGATCACCGGGGCGCGCGCGCCCAGCCGGTCGGAGAACGTGCCGGCGAACGGGGACGCGGCCAGCAGCGCGACGTTGACCACCGCCACAAGCGCCCCGGCCGCCGTGCGGCCGAACCCGAAGACGTTCGCCAGATACGTCGGCAGCCACGCCGTGATCCCGTAGGCGCTAAACAGCGCCAGAAACACACAGCCGGAGAGGTACAGGAACGTCCGCTGTCCCACGATGCGGCCGATCTGGCGCAGCGCCGGATCGCGCACGGCCCGCCAGTCCGCGCCCGCCGGCAGCCACACAGCGCCGGCGACCAGGGCGGCGGCCGTGGTCAGCGCGAGGGCGAGGAACGCGGCCGGCACCCCCGCCCACCCGCTCAGCAGCGGCATGAGGAACAGGCCGGCGATCATGCCGGCGCCCGCGCCCGACTGCAGAATTCCCATCGCCACGCCGCGGTTCGGCGCCGCGGCGAGCATCAGCTTGACCGTCGAGGAGTACAGCGCGGCTCCGCTCACCCCCATGAGAAACCGGAGCAGCAGCGCGGTCGCGTAGTGGGCGGTGAAGGCGAACAGGGCGGAGACGGCCGTCATGCAGAGCAGGCCCGCGAGTGTGACCCGCCGCGTCGGCAGATTGTCCGCCGCGAGCCCGGCCGGGATCTGCGCCAGGACGTACCCAAGGAGGTAGGCGGACAGGAGCGCGCCGACGCCGGCGTAATCGACGTGGTAGACGGCGCGAAGGTCGTTGAAAAACGGAACGACGTCGATGCGCTGCGCGTTGGCGATGAAGAAGACGCCCCAGGCGGCGACGGCCGTCCACAGCGGCGCGCCCATCAGCCCGGCGCGCGGAGGCGGTACCTTAGGCGGCGTAGGCGTCGTACACGGCTCGGCCTACCTGTGCAATCGCGAGACGGCCCTTCAGGTCGTCCGCCAGGTCGCGCGTGAACACGCTGACGATGCACGGACCGGTGGGCGTGAAGAGGACGCCCGCGTCGTTGCTGACCCGCGTCACGGAGCCGGTCTTGTGCGCGATCTCGACGCCCGGCGGCAGCAGCAGCGGCAGCCGGTCCCGGACCTGCTGGCGCCGCAGGATGTCCAGCGCGAGCCGGCATGCCTCGCGCGGCAGCGGACCGTCCACCCCGTCGCTCAGCGCGGGCCGCACGATCTGCTCCAGCAATCTCCCCATCTCGCGCGGGGTCGTCATGTTCGCCTGCTCGTCGTGGTAGGCGCGGCACTGCCAGTCCAGCTGCCGCTGCCGCAGGCGCTCCGCCGCGAGCCGGCGGGTCTCGGCCGTGTCCGGCGCGCCGGCGAGACCCACGAGGTCGTGCAGCAGCTCCCGGCAGCTCATCGCCACGGTCGTGCGGACGAGCCCGCAGGCGGACAGACGGGCGTTGACCGCGTCTTTCCCGACGAGGGCGAGGAGGAAGTCGGTCGCGGTGTTGTCGCTGATGATGATCATGAGCGTCGCGAGATCGCGGAGCGTGAGCCGGGTGCCGGCCGACAATTCCTTGAGCACGCCCGAGCCGGGCGCCTTCATCTCGTCCGTGAGCACGACCGGCTCGTCGAGGGAGCGGGCGCCCGAGGCCGTCTGCGATGTCAGCTCGGCAAGCAGCGGGACCTTGAACACGCTGGCCATTTGGAACGGGCGGTCCGCGTTGAGCGTCACCGACTCGTCCCGCGCGAGGTGCCGGATGTAGACGCCCATCGTGCCGCGGAGGCGCGCCCCGATCCGCCGGACCTGCGCGCGCAGCTTGGTCGGCGTGCCGGCGGTCACGCGTATCGTCGCCATGGTGAGATGCACTATTCTGCGATGTGCCGCGGTTCCCCCGCGCACCCGCCTTGCTCCCTTCCGGGCACCCATGCTATCATGGCGAGTACAACAGAAGAGAAGACGCCACGGACCTTCGGGGCAGGGTGAGCCGCGCGCAACGTGCGCCGTCGCGCGCCGGCAATTCCCGATCGGCGGTACAGCCCGCGAGCCGGCCTTGCGGCCGGCACGATCTGGTGTGATTCCAGAGCCGACGGTACAGTCCGGATGGAAGAAGGCTGTTTGGCTTGGCGTGCGCGGGTGTGGTACGCCCCGAGGGCGATGTGTCTTCCTCGGGGTGTTGTTTTTTGCCGGAGACCAATCGCACCATCGGTGACGACGCGTACATGCGCGAGGCGCTCGCGCTGGCCCGGCGCGGGGCTGGGACGACGAGCCCGAATCCCATGGTCGGCGCCCTCGTCGTCGCGGAGGGCCGGGTCGTGGGGCGCGGCTACCACCCGGCGCCCGGCGAGCCGCACGCCGAGATCTTCGCCCTCCGCGAGGCGGGGCCGCGTGCGCAGGGCGCCACGCTCTACACGACCCTGGAGCCGTGCGCGCACACCGGCCGCACCGGTCCGTGCACCGAGGCGATCCTCGCGGCCGGCGTGGCGCGGGTCGTCGCGGCGATGATCGATCCGGACTCGCAGGTGCGGGGGGCGGGCGTGGCGCGGCTGCAGGCGGCGGGCGTCGAGACGGTCGTCGGCGTCGGCGAAGACGAGGCCCGGCGCCTGAACGAAGCGTTCATCAAGCATCGCACGACGGGCCTGCCGTTCGTGACCGCGAAGTGGGCGATGACCCTCGACGGCCGCATCGCCACTCGCACCGGCGATTCCCGGTGGATCTCCAACGAGCATTCGCGCGCCCACGCGCAGCGGCTGCGTGCCGCGTCCGACGCCGTTCTGGTCGGCGTGGGCACGGTGCTGCGGGACGATCCCGCGCTGACGGCGCGGCCGCCGG
>DASYZR010000035.1 GCA_035945995.1 bacterium | reverse complement strand
CCGTCGCCGCCGTAGCGAAACAGATCTTCCGCTACCGCCAGCGACGCTGGCACAGGCTCGTCCGCAACCACCTCATGCCCAGCGGCCCTCGCTATGCCGCAGCAGGCCTTGGGCGCGGCGGACGCCGTCGGCGAGCTCGGCGGTGAGCTTCCGAACGGCGCCGAGTCCCGCGGCCTGGTCGGGCGCGTCGAGGATCGCCTTGACCATGGCGGCCCCGACGATCACGCCGTCGGCGAAGGCGGCCACCCGCGCGGCCTGGGCGGCGTTGGAGATGCCGATGCCGACGCAGACGGGGAGCTCGGTGGTCGCCCTGACGCGTCGCACCAGAGCGCCCGCGGCATCGCTGACGGACGCGCGGGTGCCGGTGACGCCCATCAGTGCCGAGGCGTAGACGAAACCCGAGCCGGCCGCGGTGATTTCCCGCAGTCGTTCGTCGGTGCTGCTCGGCGCGACCACGAAGACGGTGGCGAGGCCGTGCCCGGCCGCGTGATGGCGCCACGGCGCGGATTCCTGCACCGGCAGGTCGGGCAGGACGCAGCCCGCGCCCCCGGCCTCGGCCAGCTCGCTGGCGAAACGCTCGATGCCGTAGCGGGCGATCGGATTCCAGTACGACATCACCAGGACCGGCTTGCCCGTGGCCCGGTGCGCCTCCCGGACCGTCCGGATGACGTCGCTGATCCGGACGCCGCCGCGCAGGGCGATGTCGTCGGCGGTCTGGATTACCGGGCCGTCCAGCACCGGATCGCTGTGCGGCAGGCCGACCTCGACGACGTCGGCGCCGCTGGTCAGGACCGCCTGGATCGCGGCGATGCCCCCGTTGACGGTCGGGAAGCCGGCCGGCAGGTACGCGATGAGCGCGGCCCGGTTCTCCTGCCTCGCCCGGGCCAGGGTGCCGGCGAGCAGCCGGGTGTTCCCGCTCATCTCGGCAACCCCTCGACCGTGGCGGCGTCTTCGTGGTGACCGAAATAGCGGGCGGCGGTGTCCATGTCCTTGTCGCCACGGCCGGACAGGTTCACGAGGATCAGCGCGTCCGGGCCGAGCTCGGCGCCGACGTCGAGGGCGCCGGCGAGCGCGTGGGCGCTCTCGATCGCCGGGATGATGCCCTCGGTCGACGCCAGCAGCCGGAAGGCCCGCATCGCGGCGTCGTCGGTGACCGGACGGTACTCGCCGCGGCCGATGTCGTGCAGGTACGCGTGCTCAGGCCCGATGCCCGGATAGTCGAGCCCGGCCGAGATCGAGCAGGGCTCGGCGATCTGGCCCTCGTCGTCCTGCAGGACGTAGGAGCGCGACCCATGAAGGATGCCAGGCTCGCCGGCGGACAGCGACGCCGCGTGCTTCCCGGTCTCCACGCCGTGCCCGGCGGCCTCGCAGCCGATCAGGCGTACGCCCGCGTCCGGGAGGAAGGCGTGGAACAGGCCGATCGCGTTCGACCCTCCGCCGACACACGCGATCGCCGCATCCGGCAGCCGCCCGGTGCGCTCGAGGATCTGGCGGCGGGCCTCCACACCGATCACCCGCTGGAAATCACGGATCATGGCCGGGAAGGGATGCGGACCGGCGACCGTGCCGAAGAGATAGTGCGTGGTCTCGACGCTGGCAACCCAGTCACGGAACGTCTCGTTGATGGCGTCCTTGAGGGTGCGGGAGCCGGAGGTGACCGGAATCACCTGGGCGCCGAGCATCCTCATCCGCGCCACGTTGAGCGCCTGGCGGCGAGTGTCGATCTCGCCCAT
>DASYZR010000034.1 GCA_035945995.1 bacterium | reverse complement strand
CTCATGCCGTCTTCCGAATCGCCGCGAGATCGAGCGCCCACACGCTGTTGTAGACGACACCCTGCACGTTGCTGCGGAACGCGAACGGGATCGCCGGCTGGAAAAGCGGCACGTACGGCCCGATCTGCGCCAGGGTATGCTCGAACTGCCGCAGCATCACGAGGCGCTTCGCGGTGTCCGGCTGCGCTTCCGCCGCGTCGGCGAGCGCCGCGAGTTGCTGCGCCGCGGGGCTGGCCGAGGCCGGCCAGCCGGCGCGCTTCCCGACCACGCGCCCCGGCGCGTAGACGAGAAAGTCGCTCGCGTCTGGGTAATCCGCGGCCCACCCCCACACGCCGAACTGGTCCTTGCCGCCGCGGTAGAGCGTGAGCGCCGTCACGTTGGGCAGGCCGTCGAGCGCCAGCGCGATCCCCACCTTGGCAAGATCGGCCTGGATCTTCTGCGCGATCAGCGATACGGGGATGCCAAACGAGACGGCCTCGCTGGAGTATTGGAACTTGCCTTTGACCTCGGCCAGCCCGGACTCTTTGAGCAGCGAGCGGGCGCGCGCGAGATCGGTCTTCGGCGCCTCGCTGGAGGGCAGCGAGCCCGGCATGAGCGTCGGAATGACGCCCGCGAGCCGCGCGGCGCCCGGCCCCGCGATCTTCATGATCCCGTCGTAATCGAGCGCATAGCGGACGGCCTGCTGCACCTTCGGGTTCGAGAACGGACCGCCCACCTCGGGGTTGTTGTTCATCAGCACGTAGAACGTGGTCGCGGCGGGCGTGGCGCGGATGACGACGCTCGAGACGCGCCGGAGGGGCTCTTCCTGATCCGGCCCGATCGTGGAGGCCACGTCGAGATCCCCCCGCACGACCTGCAGCGCCTGCGTCACCGGGTCCGGCACGTGGCGGATCACGATCCGCTCGAGCCGGGCGGCCGGCCCCCAATGACTCGGGTTGCGCACCAGCACCAGCTCCTGCGACGGCCTGTAGCTCTGAAGCGTAAACGGGCCGCTCCCGGCCGAGTGGGAAAAGAGATACGGCTCGGCGTGATCGCGGTTCTTCGCGTCCGGTCCGGCGTCGCCGCCGTTCTGCATCAAGAGGCGGCTGTCGAGCACGGACAGGCCGGGGTGCGAGAGGATCGGAATGAGGTCCGCCTTCGCCGCCTTGGTGTGGATGACCACGGTCGAAGGAGCGGGCGCGTCGATGCTCTCGACGCCGTCGAAGAGGAAGAGCGTGTTCGCCTTGAGGTTCAAGATGCGGTCGAAGCTCCATTTGATGTCCGCGGACGTGAGCGCGTTGCCGCTGGCGAAGCGCACGCCCGGCCGCAGCGTGAACGTAAACGTCCGCCCGTCGGCGCTCGTCCGCCACGACGTCGCGAGCAGCGGCCGCGGCGTGCGGAGGTCCTCGCCGTAGAACGTGACCAGCGTGTCGTAGCAGGCCTTCTCGACGCTCATCCCGCTCACTTCGATGGTCCGTCCCGGATCGAGCGTGCGAAACTGCGCGATGCCGCCGACGACCAGCGCCCCGCGGTCGCCCGCGGCGGACGCGGCTTCCGCGGGACGCACCGCAGAACCCGGGCCGAGGCCCGGCAGCAGCGGCCCGGCGCCCGCGAGCGCCGCCCCGCCGCCGATCGCCCGGAGCGCGGCCCGGCGGCTAATCTTTCGTGCGCGAGACGATCCGGCAGACGCCGAATGATCCATGCTCTCCCCCTTCCACCCCAGAACGTGCCGTGATGTCTTTCGAGCGCGGTGCCACGCGCCCCTATGCCGGTCCCGCCGCGGCGTGCGCCGCGGGAAAGTTGAGCGGCAACAATCTTCCGTGCCGCCCCCGGCTCGGCGCCCGTCAAGGCCCCGGGCGCCGGCGCACCGAAGCCCTCGCCATGATCGTTTTGCTTGATGATCGGGTCCCCGGCACGCTGGATGAGCTGCTGCCGCGACTCGAGCGCGAGACCGCCCCGGGCGCGTCGGTCGAAGCCTGGCTGTTCGAAGGGGTGACGCGGCGCCGGGCGGC